>JARYLI010000015.1 GCA_029907715.1 Methanothrix sp. | reverse complement strand
TTTGAATCAAACTCTCCACTATGGGGAGATCTCAATTTGTCAAATTTCATGATCACTATATTTACATAAAATCCTTATCCGATGACCAATGAAATGTGGATGCTGGAAGACCCATTCATTCGCCAGGCCTTCGACGCAGTCGAAGATAAGTCGAAACGAGCGCATGTCAGTACCAGTTGCGGTCTAGTCATCAGATTGATGAGAGCGAAATGTTCTGGCCCACTTTGGCATGATGTGAGACCCATGCCGCACTGCATGCGGAAGATAACGGGTTCTGCATGGGAGGTACCATGATCTGGATGGAGATAGCCAGGTTCGGGAAGAAGCTTGTCGAGCAGGGTCTGACAGGCTCGCGCTTCGGCAACATATCGGTGCTGACGGAAGATGGCATGATGATAACATGCACAGGCTCAATGCTCGACGAGATAGACGAGGGTCAGGTGGTGCTCGTCGACAGGCACAGAGAATGCGCCGCTGACAGCATCGCGAGCTGTGAGACTCCGGTCCACAGAGCCATATACCGCAGGACAGATGCCAGAGCGGTTATACACACCCATTCACCGTACGCGGTGGCATTATCGCTCCTGGAGGATGCGGTGAGACCAATCGACAGCGAGGGGATCGCGTTTCTCGGTGAGATGCCTGTGGTCGATGGCCCGTTTGGAACTGTGGAACTCGCCTCTGCGGTATCAGATGCCCTGATCGATCACAGAGCATGCATCGCACGCGGCCATGGTGTCTTCGCCAGGGGAGACGACCTGAGAGATGCGTACATCACAGCCTCGATGGCTGAGCACAGCTCCAAAATAAGATACCTGGTCGTATGGAGAACGAGCTCGACCAGAGACTGAGCCTGTTATCGGGCCGTGTGCTCGTGTGAAGGGATGAGACGCATGCGACCCATGGATTCATGCCGCGTTACGCCAGTGCACGGTATTCCTGAACGCTCTTATCCATCTGATAACTTGGCCCGAAGAGGCACCAGTCACACTATGCGTTCGTGGTGAGCGAATGAGTGCATTCAGCGACCAGCCCGCATGTCCTTCAAGTTGCTGAATACATAAGAGCGCTCCTGAAAGCATGTTCGGTGGTCCAAGCGCACGCCTGTTATCGCAGGAAAGATGACAGCATATCTCAGCGAATTTATCTGAGATCCAGGTTTTCATGATCGTTGGACTTCCTTTTCCGTCATCCTTGCAAAGGCTCAATGCTCGACGAGATAGACGAGGGTCAGGTGGTACTCGTCGACAGGCACAGAGAATGCGCCGCTGACAGCATCGCGAGCTGTGAGACTCCAGTCCACAGAGCCATATACCGCAGGACAGATGCCAGAGCGGTTATACACACCCATTCACCGTACGCGGTGGCATTATCGCTCCTGGAGGATGCGGTGATGCCAATCGACAGCGAGGGGATCGCGTTTCTCGGTGAGTGCTGTTCTGCCAGATCAACCAGATGAAAAACAAGGCCGATGCTGTATTTTTTGGACCCCGGGCGCCTCCCATGCGTCATCGGTTAAGATCGACATGTGTAGAATCTGACTTAATAGTCTTATCTCGCCTCAGTACTGCTATCAGGACTCAAGCCCACAGGCGGTCGATTTGAATCAAACTCTCCACTATGGGGAGATCTCAATTTGTCAAATTTCATGTCCAATATATTTTCAGAAAATCCTTAACCGATGACAAATGGGGCGCCTCCTGATGCGCCGCATACTCTATTCGCGTATTCAGGTCGTTGCTCAGCATTCGAATCTGCTCAGAAACCCGGAACCAGCGGCTAATAGCGGTCACCGAGACCAACACGCTGCAGGCTTCAATGACATACAGCTGAATCAGGACGATTCTATCCTCCTCGCCATATCCAGTGACTCCTTGGCCTCCTCAAGCCTGCCCAGGGCCTTCAGGCACCCACCCCTGTTCATCCAGGCGGTCCAGTATCCAGGATAGATCTTTATGGCCTTCTCGAAGCAGAGAAGTGCCTCATCGTATCTCTTGAGAGCGACAAGAGAGACACCCTTGTTGTTCCATGCATATGCATCAAACGGCTCAAGCATGATCGCCTCGTCGTATGATCTCAGAGCTTCCTCATGCTGCCCAAGGTTATCGAGAGCAGCGCCCCGATTGTTCCAGGCCCTTCTCGCATCCTGTCCCATCGGATCCAGCTCGATCGCCCTGTCGTAGCTTTTGACCGCCTCCTCATACTCACCCAGGCTGTGGTGAGCGAAACCCTTGATGATCCAGCTTCTGGAGTTGAACGGGTCGAGCTCCAGGGCGTGCTTGCAGGCCTCAAGCGCCTCAGAATAGCGGTCGAGATTGTTCAAAGCGGCTGCCTTCCCCCTCCAGGCCCTTGCATGCGACGGATCCAGCTCGATCGCCTGTTCAAACGCATCCAGCGCATCTGAGTACCTTCCAAGAGCCCTCATGAGGTACCTGCCACGCGCAACCCACAGATCCGCATTCATCAAATCGTTCTCGAAAAAACTCTGATCGCATGGCATATCCGGCACTGAACCCGCAAATGTGCTCTCCGCATCTTCCCTTTCAGACTTCCTGACCGACTTCTCGCTCAAAACAACACCATCTTTAATCTCCAAAGTTGATATACAAATACGCACCGGCGATATGCAGCTGCGCATCTGCCTAGCTGCAAGCCGGAATCCATCCCTGCAGACTCAGAAATCTGCAAGACGCTGTGGAATCCAGAACATCCCGCTGTTCTGTGCACTCAGATCATTGAGATCAACAGCGTGTGACCTCAGGAACTCAGAGGATTTATCCCAGCGGGCGCCTGTCTGCAAGAGCCTCTGAAGCGATTCGATACCTGAAGTATACTTTTACCCTGCCCATTTCTGCATATCAGATGGGACCGAAGCGGGCCTGTGTGGGCACGCTGAAGCTTGCGAGATCCTTGAGCCTGTAGTCCTGGAGCAGTATGCTCTTAAGCTTTGGCGGATGAACGCTCAGAGAGATCTCCTTCGTCCTTCCGTAGCGCCCCTTGCTTATCACAACAGTGTGAAGAATGCCAAGCATATCTAGTTCAGCTATGAGATCAGTGATCCTTCTGTGTGTGAGAGAGTCTGCCTCGACAAGCGGGCAGAGCTGCTTGTACATGCCATAGACTGCGCTCGTTGTTATGTTCCTGGCGGCCTGTTCCTCCAGGAGAAGTATGCTGTAAAGCACAAGCTTTGACTGTGTGGGGAGCGTCTTTATGACCTCCTCCACCCTGTCCTGCTCGATCTTCTCCCTTGCCGCCTTCACATGCTCCTCAGTGATCATCTGGCTCCTCGCCCTCTCCGCGATCTCGCCCGCTATCCTGAGAAGGTCCAGCGCGCGACGCGCATCACCATGCTCCCGCGCCGCGAAGGCCGCACAGAGGGGTATGACATCATCCGCGAGCACACCCGGCCTGAACGCCAGCTCAGCCCGCTGCTCCAGTATGTCCTGTATCTGCTCCGCGTTGTAAGGCGGAAATATGATCTCATCCTCACCAAGCGAGGATTTGACCCTCGGGTCCAGGAACTCGGTGAACTTCAGATCGTTCGATATGCCGATAAGACTCACCCTCGCCTGGACCAGATCGGAGTTTATCCTGGAGAGGTTGTAAAGGACATCATCGCCCTTTCTGACAAGCTTGTCGATCTCATCGAGCATTATGACGACCACACGCTTCTTCTCATCCAGCGCGTTCCTGAACTCCGAGTAGACCTGATCGGTGGGCCAGCCGGTCATGGGTATGTCCTTGTCGAAGTGCCTGGCGAGGTGTGCAAGAACCCTGTACTGTGTATCGACCACTTCGCAGTTGAGGTATATGACAGAGCATGCGGATCCAGCATCCGCCTCCTCCAGCTCCTTGCCCACATACTTCGCGACAGCTGTCTTTCCTGTGCCGGTCTTCCCGTAGATCAGGATGTTTGATGGCGTCTCGCCATGCAGTGCCGGAGCCAGGACAGATGCCAGCTCCTGTATCTGCTCCTCTCTGTGGGGCAGCTCCTTTGGGGTGTAGGTGGGACGCAAGACGTCCCGCGACCTGAATATGCCTCCCTGTCCAACAAAGCTGGCAAATAACCCGCTAGAAGTGGTCACGAGAACTCCCTCGAACAATTCATTCTTCGCATGGATGGTATTAAGAGTTATGGTGATCTCCCCTTCGTTTCCACTGGAAGGGGACCAACCCCTTTATTTCCAGTGGAGATGGCATGAACCCCAGCAGGAGGAACATGGGCTATAATAGCTGAACGCTCCTGTGTGCTCAGCAGCTTGGATTATAGTTCTTTGCGCCACTTCATGTAAATCCATTTAAAAGCTACTGGATGTGTCATACTTCATAGATGATTTTATGTGACGTGCAATATTATATCAACTTATACGGAATACTATAGAGAATCCCTAAAAACCTGCTTTTTTGATATAAAATAGCATTTATACAATTACTTAGCGACATGGCAGATCGCAGAAAAGGGGGTTAATAGGAATACTCTATAATCTCAATCGTGCGAGGGCACGCCCTACTGTTGCCTATGGGTTCGCTCTTATCCATCCGATGACCTGCCCGAAGAGGCACCAGTCAGCCATTCACTAGTTCGGCTTCGTCGAAGAGTTTCGACGTACCTGGCGAGGGGATGAGTGCATTCAGCAACCGGCCTGCATATCCTTCAAGTTGCTGAATACATAAAGCGATCCTCTATAATGAGCCCAAAAGCCACATTCGCACAACCTCCAAAGTCAGCAAGCACAGAAGAGCGAGTCTCAATTATTAGAGCACACAAGCTGAACACGGATCTCCATTGATTCAACCACTCCGGTCGGGCATGTTCAGGCACACATCATCTGTCGCACGCACGATTTGGGGAAGTCGCAACCATACTTTTAAATACAACGATATACATGCAGAGTTCAAGAGCTGAGGCGGGAACTGATCCTCAACCCTTTTGCAGCCCCAGAAAGCGCAACGGTGGTGATTTTTATTATGTCTGAGAAAGTGATAAAGCAATGTGTCGAGATTTTGGAGCGAATAATGAGCGACGATACTGTGCCCAGAAACATAAGGCGCTCTGCAGAGAACGTCAAAGGTATACTTCTCCAGGAAGGGCTCGCCGAAGCGGTAAAGGCAGCTTCAGCGATATCCATACTCGACGAAATCAGCAACGATCCAAATATTCCTCTTCACACCAGAACACTGATATGGAATGTAGCAAGCCAGCTTGAAACCATACCTGTTGGATGAAGCAAAGAAGAGATTTGTGCCTCTCGAAAACGCTTTAGCATCGGGCATACTGCGAGAAAACTGCAGTGAGTTCAGCAGGTGCCAGGCACCCCAGAGACAGGAGCTCAACAGGAGTTCTTCTGCAGACAGAAGAAACTGGATGAATGTTCATCATGGAACCTGACAGAGTCCGGCTGGGGCTTCTTTGCATATGACCAGGGATTCCAGTGAGATTCCTGCTCAGGAACATGCTCGATACGTTGAGGTAAATCGCCCTCTTGGCAGGTTTATGGATGAATGATTATGCCATAGCGGCTTCACTTGATCAGTAACTCAGGACATGCTCAATATGCTGAGGTAAATCGCCCTCTTGGCAGGTTTATGGATGAATGATTATGCCATAGCGGCTTCACTTGATCAGTAACTCAGGACATGCTCAATATGCTGAGGTAAATCGCCCTCTTGGCAGGTTTATGGATGAATGATTATGCCATAGCGGCTTCACTTGATCAGTAACTCAGGACATGCTCAATATGCTGAGGTAAATTGCCCTCTTGGCGGATTTCTGGATAAACGACTATGACCGATGATAGGGCCTCACTTGATCAGTAACTCAAGTACGCTCACGATATTGAGCAAATACCCTTAGAAGATGCAAACCGTCAATCCTGTACGCGCACTCACACAATTGAGATCAACTGCATGCGACATTGAGACCGACAAACAGATAGCATAGGACGATGATCGCGCACTTGCATGATTGAGATCAACAGCATGCGACCCGCTGGTCATGAGGTACTGCACCGATGAATATCGGTTTCGTGGTACATTGTTCGGTGATGCGAATCCGTATTCAGCGACTTGGACTTCGCGCAGGCTGGATGCTGGGAGAACTCACCTTCCAGGAGTGTATGCCAGGGGCAGCGCCCCCTTCTGGAGGGCCATCAGATGGATGAGAGCGGATGAGGAAAGGTCTGAGATACGAGTCACTTCCACCCAAAAGAAAGTCGGCACTGGAAGATAACCCCATGTTATGCTTCCGTGGTGACTTCCTCCCCTCGAGAGGGGGTCTTCTGCATGTTTCCCTATAAATACATGGATGTCGATCCCAGTGTCAGAGGTGGCTTGAAAATGGACGAAGAAGAGATGATCAGGCGCATTACGAGGATGATGGAGATTGGCGGAACCATGCTGGCAGAGCATCACGACTGCGGAGCTCCGCTCTTCAGGTACAAAGGGGAGATTCTATGCCCTGTCTGCTCCACTTCCAGAGAGGCTGAGCAGGATGCTGTGAAGCTGCCGGAAGAGAAGAATCTGGATGTTTCAGAGGGGCTTGTATCAGAAAGCGTGGCTCAGCGCGGCTCAGTATCCACCTCAGTATCTCCAGCCACAGGTGATGAAAAAGATGCTCTCGCAGCCGTGAGAGACCTGCTTCATGCAAAGCTGAGGGAGCTGTGTGAGGGGATAGCTGGCGAGCAGGACCTGTCAAGGCTGAAATCAAAGCTTGAATGTATCGAGATAGCTATCAGGGCGCTTAAGCAGCTTTGATTGCGGGTCGCGTTCTTGGATAGGTGGATGAGCTGTCAGGATCCGGCATGCAGCGGCGTGACGACACATCAATGCGTGCCCTTATGTGAAGTTGAAAACCCACAGCTCGAACATGCTCAATATGTTGAGGTAAATTGCCCTCTTGGCAGGTTTATGGATGAATGATTATGCCATAGCGGCTTCACTTGATCAGTAACTCAGGACATGCTCGATACGTTGAGGTAAATTGCCTCTTGGCGGATTTCTGGATAAACGACTATGACCGATGATAGGGTCTCACTTGATCAGTGACTCAAGTACGCTCACGATATTGAGCAAATACATATGAGGGTCAGCTCTTCATCTCATGGCAAACGGCGTGGATCACAGCAGCGCATGAGACTTGCTGGCGTGTTCATGCTGTATTTCCATTGGAAATGAGGGGGTCTCTGTGTTCAGATTCGTCTCTATTATCTGCGCTTTGTTGGTTCTGGCATCTGTCCAGGGCTGCGTTGAGCAAAAAGCTGCTGAGCCGAGCGGCTCTGTGGAAGTTCACCCGGCCAGAAAGCTTGACCTGGAGTTCGAGGCCGGAGTCTCCAGCGAGTTCTTCCTTGTCAGAGGCACTCTGGATCTCGCCTCCAGCATTTCAGAGCCCTACCTGCTGCTTGAGGCTCATCTTGTGAGAGAAGGTCAGGAGGTTCTCCGGTCAAGATACCTCCTGATTGATGTGGCCCCGGGCCAGACCGCGTTCGAGTTCTCAAAGACCGCGAGGCTGCAACCTGGCAGGGGCTATACCTGTCGCCTCGTCGTTTCTGGCGCGGATGGCCCGATTCTGAGCGCCGAGCGCGCGGCTCAGACCCTGGAGGGCAGCACGGAGCGATCGCCGTATCCTCCATCACTTTCATTCAGCGAGCCTGCTGGAGCCTCAGGGGAAAATGAGGATGGCAATGCGGAGGCTCAGGATGAGCAATCCGAGGATGGAACAGAAAATGATGCAGAAGATAAAGGGCCGGGCCCCGGTGTTACAGCCGGATCTCCGCATGCTGAACAGTATGGAGCAAGGCAGTATGTGGGAAGCACCACCTCCAGGAAGTACCACCTCCCCGAATGCAGATACGCTAAGAAGATAAAGCCTGAGCACGTTGTGTTGTTCTCAAGCAAGGAGGAGGCAGAATCGAAAGGATATGAGCCATGCAGGGTGTGCAATCCCTGATACGAAGCCAGGTTCGCTCTTATGTGCTCGACACCATGGGGGTCGTGTAATGTGGCTGCTGAACGCACTTATTCATTCGCCAAGAATGCATATCAGGACCAGTGCTTATATTGGGCAAGTTATCGATAAGAGCGGCCAGGGTTTTGAACTCTGGCTTCTCTAAAGAAGTCCGCTGTACATGTCATGCAGGCAGGGAACAATCGTGCCGGCTGCGATGCTGGTTCAGCTGTTCCGGTCAAGGGGATTCCATGCAGCCCATCGCCTCGGGAGGCTTAAGAGGTCAGCCACAAAGGCGCCGATGATGAAACCAGGTCTCTGAGTTGTGATGAGCCCTATGAGTTCTGAGGCGCATAACCCCCTGCTCTGAGATATCACAATCCGGGAATAATGCAGGCAGGTTGCGTGAGACCATTCGGGGATGACATAAACCGCTCTTGTCAGATTACCTGCCCGGAAAGGCACCGGTCCTGATATGCGATCGTAGAGGGTGAACTGGTGCTTCAGCAACCAGATTTCATCGCCCAAGTTGCTACTTACATAAGAGCATGATGGATTTTGAGATGAGTTTGTTGATGTCGCTCTTATGTATTCAGCAGCTTGGAGGCCATGCAGGCCAATTGGTAATGCACTCATTCACTCAGAAACCCCTCGACTACGTCGAAGGGTTTCGACAGTTTCAACTTCGTCGAAACTCTTCGGCGCAGTCGAAGATAATTCGAAACTAGCGCATAGCAGGACCGATCTCTTCGGGCAGGTCATCAGATGGGTGAGAGTGATACCGCATCGAACCGGACAAATAGCATGGATGGAATCATATCGAGCCATACGGCCTGTGGGCCTCCCACGATAGAAAAGAGCGCTCTTGTGTGATTGGCAGCCTGGAGGCCATAGAGGATGGATGCTGGATGCACTCACGCACTCGCCAGAGCGGATTGTCAGACCAATGTATCAGCAAGTTATATGGACATAAGAGATGACCAAAAAGATATGAGGAAAACGCGAGGGGTTACAGATAAACCAGCGGGTCGGCAGAGAACGATGGGAAAGAGATTTCAACGATCCCAGGAAAACGCTCATGACGCAAGGTACCCATGTGTATGAAAATGGGCTGCATCAGATGCCATTTTCGTGCAAGCCCGGCTCAATCCTGGTGTCCGATAGTTCGCAGTCCTTCGCGCGCATACCTTTGCGCGCATGCATCCAGACCAACCCAACTCAATCCAAGTGTCGGATAGTTCGCGGAGATGAGCCAGCACGAAATGCCGAGCTGCTCGGAGCTGGCGCAGTCAGGGCCCTGATATTCCAGATATGCGCCCGCCAGTTCTCCTCCACCCAGCTAAGGAGTTATGGTTCCCATGGATCCGGTAATAGATAGAAGAGGAAACAGAAACATCATAGAAATAAAAGATCTGACCAAAATATACAGAGATGGTGTGGAGGTGGTGGCTCTCGATCGCATAAACCTCACGATAAAGGAAGGGGAGTTTCTGGCGATAGTTGGACCGAGCGGGTCCGGAAAGTCAACGCTGCTTAACATGATAGGCCTTCTCGACACACCCACAAGCGGAATGATACTGCTGAAGGATATCGATGTAACAAAGATCAGCGCGAATGAGCGGGCAAGGCTGAGAAATAAGGAGCTTGGATTTGTCTTCCAGTATCACCATCTTTTACCCGAGTTTACTGCAGTCGAGAACGTGATGATGCCCATGCTCATAGCAGGGGTTGAGAAAAAAGAGGCGCGCAATCGTGCGACTGCTCTGCTCAGGGAGGTCGGTCTCGGAGACCGGCTGGACCACAAGCCAAGCCAGCTCAGCGGTGGGCAGAATCAGCGGGTTGCGGTCGCGAGGGCCCTGGCAAACAGGCCATCCATCGTAATAGGAGATGAGCTCACAGGAAACCTGGACACCAAAACCTCGAGGATGATCTACGACATGCTTCGGGATCTGAACAAGAGAATCAACCAGACATTCATCCTCGTGACGCACGATATGGAGATGGCGGAGAGGACAGATCGCATACTCAGACTGGTGGACGGGAGGATCGTCTGTGAGCTCAGGCGGGTCGGCGATGAGTTCGTGAGCGGAGAGATGTGCACCGCAGGTACAGGCGCAGATCGGGAATGAACGCTCGCTCTTATGTGTTTGGCAACTTGGAGGCTGTGTGGTGTGGCAGATGTTAACACTCATTCATCTGCCATGAACGCATAGCAGGGCCATTGCCTCTTCGGGCAAGTCACCAGATGGATAAGAGTGTGAACGCTTTTATCCCCATGAGGACTCCCCAGAAGAGACACCGATTCTACTATGAGATTGTGGCGATTATAGTATTCCGTATAAGTTGATATAATATTGCACGTCACATAAAATCATCTATGAAGTATGACACATCCAGTAGATTTTAAATGGATTTACATGAAGTGACGCAAAGGACTATCGCTCTTATCCATCTGATAACTTGGCCCGAAGAGGCACCAGTCACACTATGCGTTCCTTCCGAGGGTATGAGTGCATTCAGCGACCAGCCCGCATCTCCTTCAAGTTGCTGAATACATAAGAGCGAGGACTATAATGAGTCCCCGCTCTTATCCATATGGTGACTCTCCACAATAGGTAGCAGTCATGCTATGCGCTCGTTTCGACTTATCTTCGACTGCGCCGAAGAGTTTCGACGGAGTTGAAACTGTCGAAACCCTTCGACGTAGCCGAAGGCCTCGTGAGGGAATGAGTGCGTTCAGCAACAGGCCTGGATGGCAATCCACGTTGCTGAATACACAGGAGCGGTGGATATTCACATAGTACGCGTGAAATTGGAATTGTTGAGCCACCGGCTTTCATGCCGGAGCCTTATGGGCCTTGAGGTTCACGCTGAGCTCGAAGGAATTGAACACCAGATCCGCATCCTCTGGATCCATCCACTCCAGGCCGGTTTTCAGGATATCCTCTCTCGAAAGCAGGTCATCATATGCGCCGACCTTCAGCCCTCTGCTCTGCAGGAGCTTCGCAAGCGCAAGGTTCCTGCTGTGGTGGAGTTCCCTCACACCCGGGCGGTATGTGATGCCGTGAATGCAGATCCTGATCTCAGCCAGTGGTTTATCGATACGCAGGCACCCGTCCATTATGCGATCCATCCAGTAGCGGATCATGCTGTCGTTCAGCTCTCTGGCAGTCCTGAGCATGACTGCATCTTCGGCACGTCCTCTCCTCACCATCTCATTGATGAGAAACCACGGATAGACCGGTATGCAGTGCCCACCGACGCCTGTGGATGGCATGTGTATGTGACAGTACTCGTGGTTTGCATGCTCCCTGGCCTCGTAGAAATCGATGCCAAGCCCCTCTGAGATTCTGAAGAGCTCGTTCGCGAGCGCGATGTTGACGTCCCTGTAGCAGCCCTCCATGACCTTTATCATCTCTGCGACCCTTGCAGATGATACCAGCCTGAGATTCGGTATGAACCTCCTGTAAACGTCGTATGCAACGGCGCCGCTCCTCTCATCAACTCCCCCAATTACCTTCGGGAACTCCCTGAGCCTGGATATGCTGCACCCTGTCATTATCCTCTCCGGCGAGTGTGCGAGATAGAACTGGCCGAGCCGGAGATTGCTGCTCTCCTCGATCCATCTGAGTGCAGGACCTTCTGTTGTCCCGGGCGGCACAGTTGTCTCAAGCACCACCAGATCTCCACGCTTCAACACGCCTCCCAGACTCCTGAATGCGCTCTCAAGCGTCCTGAAGTCAGGGTTGTGGTTCTCATCGATGAACAGGGGAACTATTACTATGAATACGGTGCATGATGATGCATCTCTGTAGTCTGTCGTTGCTACGAGCCCCCTACCTCCGTGTCTCGATATCAGCTCCTCCAGTCCGGACTCCTGAGGTATGGGGTTCTTCCCGCTGTTTATGAGATCGCATCTCTCTCTGTTTATATCAACGCCCACGACCGGAATTCCATGATCTGCAATTACTGCTGCAAGAGGAAGCCCTGCATTGCCAAGTCCCACGACAGCGATCTTCAGGATGATCCCTCCGGGGTTATGCGCACGGTCTCTCCGCAGTCGCACAGGTACTCCTTCACACCATCATCCCTCAACAGCCTCGACAGAGGTCTGCCGCATCTGCATACATATCCCCGCAGCATGGCTGGGTTTCCGTAAACCAGACCATGCGGGGGGACGTCATCTGCGACAACGCTGCCCGCTCCGACCATGGCGTACTCCCCTATGGTTATGCCGCAGATTATCGTCGCATTCGCGCCTATGCTTGCGCCCCTGCAGACCTTTGTGGGCACGACTCTATCCTCCGACCAGATGAACGCTCTTGGGTACAGATCGTTTGTGAAAACTGCGGAAGGACCTATGAAAACATCATCCTCAATATTGACTCCGTGATAAACAGAGACGAAGTTCTGGATCTTCACGTTATCTCCGATTCTGACATCTCTGTCTATGTAAACGCTCTTTCCGATATTGCAGTTCTTTCCGATCCTGGCGCCCTCCCTGATGTGGGCGAAGTGCCATATGCTCGTGCCGTCCCCGATATCAGTGCTTTCGACAACTGCAGTCGGGTGCTTCCTGTAGCTCATACCAGCCCCCTCGATATCTCAGACCATCGGTGATGTTTGCGATCATCTTGCTGGATAGACGCCGGGTATCTCATACCAGACCTCTCGATATCTCAGCACATACCTTCATGTTTCTGAACGCCTGCTCCGGCGTTACGGGAAACTCATGCCTGCCCATGACCGCGTCCAGAAACGCCCGCAGCTCGACCTTGAGCGGCTCAACCTTGCTCACGAGCACCTTCTCGATTATGTTCTCCTGGAGGTACCTCTCGCCCTCCTTGAGGTACTTATCAGGCTTCCTGTAGATGTATACCTCCTGGGTCATGAAGTCGCCTTCTGTTGTCACACCCTCCTCCTCGACGTAGAAAGTCCTGAACTTCTTAGAGGACATGCGGCTCGCTGATAGGGAGACTATAGACGAGTCGAATCGGATCAGTGCCTCGCAGACGTTCCTCGTGCCAGCGCTGCTTATCGTGTAATCCTCCCTTCCCGGAAAGAGCACGTTGAAGACTATATCGATGTCGTGGATCATCAGGTCCTCAACAACAGATGAATCCGTGATCCTGGACGATCCGGGGTTGTGCCTTTTTATCTCAACATATGCGGGCGACGTGATTATCCTCTTTATCTCCTCCACTATCGGATTGAAGCGCTCGATGTGCCCGACCCCCACCACCAGATCATTCTCACGAACTGCGCTCAGGAGTCTCTCAGCCTCATCCATAGTGAGTGTCATCGGCTTCTCTATGAGACAGTGAACGCCCGCACCGATCACACGCATGGCAACATCGTAATGATACCTTGTGGGGACGCAGATGGAGACAGCCTCTGATGCTCCGAGGAGCTCATCGATGCTGTGACATATCGTTGCATACTCCCCTGCAGCCTCCGCGTTCTTCTCAACAGAATCGTAGACGTAGAGGTTCCCCACACCCTTCAGCTCGGAGTAAACGCGCACGTGGTTGCGCCCCATCGAGCCGACACCTATAACTCCAACGTCCATCATATCACCCTGCGCTGTTCACCGCATCCGCGATTCTCTTCAGGTCATCATCATTGAGCCCTGGATGCACCGGAACGCTTATCACTCTTCTCGAGATGTCCTCGGCGACTGGGCAGTTCGATCTGATTCCGAGCTGCCTGTACAGAGGCTGCTCATAAACAGGCATCGGGTAATGTATGCCTGTGCCGATACCTTTCGACTGGAGATAGCCGGCAAGATCATCGCGGCTCATCGGGAACTCGTCCTCGACCCTGAGAACGTACTGGTTGTAAACATGCTTGCACCTCGGATCCCTCCAGGGCGTTGTTATGCCGTCTCTCGTTATATGCGAGCTGAGATACTCTGCATTCCTTATTCTGGCATTTATGAATCCATCCAGCTTCCTGAGCTGCACCAGGCCTATCGCGCCCTGGATGTTCGTCATTCTGTAGTTGTATCCAAGCATCACGTGGTTGTACTTCCCAAGGTCCCCATGGTTCCTCAGAAGTCTCAGTCGCTCAGCAAGCGCATCGTCATCTGTTGTTATCATCCCACCCTCTCCGGTGGTCATGTTCTTCGTCGGGTAGAATGAGAAGCATCCTGTGCCGAAGCTCCCCACCCTCTTTCCACTGTACTCAGCGCCGTGGGCCTGAGCGCAGTCCTCTATGAGGATGAGATCGTGATCCTCGCAGATCTCTCCGATGGCCTTTACATCGAACGGCTGGCCGTACAAATGCACCCCCACGATTGCCTTTGTGTTGCTGTTCACTTTTTCGAGAACATCTCCAGGATCTATGTTGAAAGTCCTTGGATCGACGTCTGCAAAGACGGGCCGGAGCCCCTGATAGAGGACTGCGTTTGATGTTGCGATGAAGGTGAACGCAGGGCATATAACCTCGTCTCCGGGTTTGAGACCGAGCGCCCTCAGCGCGAGATCCAGTGCCACAGTGCCATTGCTCACAGCGACCGAGTTTCTCACTCCAGTGTATGCGGAGAACTCCTCCTCAAATCGCCTGACCAGCTCCCCCTGAACAAGCATGCCGGACCTGATCACCTGGGATACTGCCTCTACCTCCTCATCGCCCAGGAGCGGCCTGGCAATCGGGATGAAATCCATTACTCTGATCTCCTCGTGATCTTTATTCGAATTTTCCACAGGAAGCTTGGAGTATGAATGTTTCGCTGAGATGATATATCCGGAGATCCAACGGTCAGACCTGTATGTCTGAAGATCAGCGGGCTGAGGATGGCAGCAGAAATGTCCTCTTCATAGGTCTGGTCAGCCTGTTAAACGACACCAGCAGTGAGCTCATTCAGCCGATAATGCCTCTCTTCATAACATCACTTGGAGGGGGAGCACTTGCTGTGGGGCTGGTGGGAGGCCTCAGTGAGGGCATTCCGAGCATCCTGAAGATCCTCTCAGGATATGCGGGCGACGTGACAGGAAAAAGGAAGCAGCTGGTCGTAGCGGGCTACGGTCTCTCCGCACTGGCCAAGACACTTCTTCCTCTATCAGGATCATGGCAGCATGTTGTCCTGCTTAAAAGCATCGAGCGCTGTGGCAAGGGGGTGAGGGCGGCACCAAAGGACGCGATCATCTCGGGATCAGTTGAGTCCTCGCATATCGGAAGGGGCTTCGGCACAGTGAGAGCGCTTGACACCTTCGGAGCGGTGCTGGGATCTGGCATGGCATACGTCCTGTGGAGCACAGGCCTGGGCTTCAGGGAGATCCTGGCGGTGGCTGCAGCGCTCTCAATTATGGCATTCGTCCCTCTCATTCATGTCAGGGATATACGTAGATCTCCAATGGCACTGCTCAGGCCTGGCATATCCTCTTTGTCGCCGCGACTCAGGTGGTTCATCCTCGTGGCATCCATATTCTCGCTTGCGAACTTCAGCTACATGTTCTTCATGCTTCGGGCGCAGGAGCTCTTCGTGGGGTCCCTGGCAGTCGGCGCGCCCCTGCTGCTTTACCTGCTGTACAACGTGGTCTACGCAGGAATGGCCATACCAAGCGGGATGGCATCAGATCTAATGGGGAGAAAATGGACGCTTGCAATCGGCTATGCATTATTCTCGCTGACCGCCCTTGGATTCGTCTTTGTGTCATCTTCAGAGTGGCTCATACCTCTCTTCATCATTTACGGTCTTGTCTTCGCGGTGGTCGATGGGGCGCAGAGCGCATATGTCTCGGATCTGAGCTGTGATGAGATGAGATGCACAGCACTTGGGGCATATCATGGAATGGTTGGAATCGCATCGATAGCATCCGGTCTGATCGCCGGCGCGATCTGGCAGTTATATGGACCAGAGGCGACGTTCCTCTTCGGCGCTCTGCTGGCAGCAGTGGCCTCTTGTGGCATGATCCTCGGAGAGGCGACAGTGCGGAGATATGAGAAACGTCAGGCATGAGTAGCTTGACATTGTTCTCTGCTACTATCTTCCGGCAGCGTTAAAATAAAATATTTTAAATTTATATTATCTCCCTACTTTAGAAAGGGGGTAGATGGCAATTGAGGTTTTATTTGAGGAGGCAATATATTTTTGTGTTTATAACTATATTGAAGAATATTTGTATGAAGTATAACGATATTCGCTCTTATGTATTCAGCAACTTGGAGGTCATTCGGGAGGTTGCTGAATGCATTCATTCGCTCGCCAGTAGCGCATAACAGGACCGCTGCCTATTCGGGCAAGTTATGAGATGGATAAGAGCGACGATATTTTCTGGGTTGGGGCATGCGATGTGAGCAACCGTGGACGTCAGTACGTGGAGGGTTTGCTGTTAAACCGCGGTCGAGGGAACTGCAGCAGGTTTGCGAAGACTGTGAGGAAGAGCACCTCGCAGTCGTTGCAGAACTTCATCACGGATTCGCCGTGGGACGAGAGGAAGGTCATAGAGAGGCTCCAGAGGGACATTGCAGAACTGATCGGAGATCCGGTTGAAGGTTCGATACACATAGATGAGACAGGATTCCCGAAGCAGGGCACACATTCGGTGGGTGTTCAAAGGCAGTACTGCGGCCGGCTTGGTAAAGTCGATCGCTCATATCCATTTGATGACTTGCCCGAAGGAGCAGGGGTCATGCTATGCGTTCGTTTCGACGAATGAATGCTTTCAGCGACCACATTGCATGCTCTGCAAGTTGCTACGCACATAAGAGCGAAGTTGATGACTGCCAGGTGGGCGTCTTTCTCGGATACGTAAACGGCTCACGTCGAACACTTATCGATGGTCAGCTGTACCCTCCCAGAGGAGTGGGCGAACAACAACAGGCTGCGCAACAAATGCAAGGTTCCGAAGGATGTGAGGTTCAGACGAAAGCGGAGATTGGGCTCGATATGGTGCTCAACGCCCGTAAAAACAGAGTCGCTCTTATCCATCTGATAACTTGGCCCGGAGAGTCACCAGTCACACTATGCGTTCCTTCTGAGGATATGAGTGCATTCAGTGACCAGCCCGCATCTCCTTCAAGTTGCTGAATACATAAGAGCGAAGCCAGAATCTCTGCCAGAGCATCGTATCATAGAAGATCTGCAGCATCGTCCTCTAAATAGTAGTAGGGACAGTGTCAAGGTAATGCTGTTCTTTGGATCCTGCCCGCGAACTCACCCTCTGACGTTCGCCTTGTCTTCGCCAGGAGCACATGAGCATCCTCATTATGCGCCTCTGCTTCAAGGCGATCTCAAGCTATTTTCAACACATCTCTGCAGCTTCCAGTCATATTTTGATACACTTACCCCTTTGCTTCCAGTGTGCCGGTAGACTTACGTCATCTTGTTAATTGTAAAAAACAAAATTAGATAACGCACTTATATTTACAAAGTATTAAGTTTTCGATATCCAAAGACCGCATGCAGATTTCACATACCATCACTTCCAGTGGAGCTGGTCATTCGACAATGAGGGAGAGAGCTGGAACATCCGCCTTCGGGGAGCAGACCACCGGCATCTATTTTTGATAGGAAATATTCTGTGGTGACAATGACACTAGAGTCTCTGGTATCGGAGCTCAGGAGCTTCGTGGGCATAACCAGGAAGCGAAGCATTGGCGATATGCTCAGGTACTTTCCTGCCATCTCTGATAAGGTGATAGCGGATTTCGGCGAGGATGCTGCCGTCATAGATAACGGTGATGAGGTTCTTCTCCTCGCAGCAGACGGGATATGGTCGGTGCTGATGGATGCTGATCCCGAATGGGCCGGATACTGCGCCGTTCTTGTGAACGTTCATGACATAGCTGCCATGGGAGGCACCCCGATCGCCATGGTGGATGTTCTTTCCGTGAACTCTCCAAAACTCGCGGATGCTGTCCTGCGGGGAGTCGAGAGGGGGATCGAGAAGTTTGGAGTCCCGATAGTGGGCGGCCATCTCCATCCGGACACGCCCTACAGTGCACTGGATGTTGCAATTCTGGGCAAGGCCAGGAAGGACGGGGTGATACTGAGCAGCACTGCAGAGCCTGGCGACTCGGTGGTGATCGCGGTCGATCTCGAAGGAAAAGTTCACCCCAGCTTCAGGATCAACTTCGACTCCACCAGCCACAAGGACAGGGAAACACTGGCGCTCCAGATCTCTTCGATGCGTGTGCTCGGGGAGAGAAGACTCGTCACAGCTGGCAAGGACATCAGCAATCCGGGGATGCTTGGGACCCTCGGAATGCTGCTCGAGACCAGCGGAGCTGGCGCGGAGGTTGATATTGATGCGATACCCGTGCCTCAGTCACTGCCTCTCCTGGACTGGCTGAAGATGTATCCGGGCATGGGCTTTGTGGTCACGACCAGAGATCCGTCTGAGGTCGTGGATGTATTCAGGAGACACGGGCTGAGCGCTGCGAGGATCGGCAGGGTGATCGAGGAGAGGAGGCTTGAGGTTGTGAGCGGGGAGAGCAGAGCAGTTCTCTTCGACTTCGAGAGAGATCGCGTGACGGGCATAAACTGAGGGGTAACATGGATCGCAGATTCATCGATCTGCTGAAGGAGAGAGCACGCAGTTCCAGGGCGAGGATCGGAATAGGGCTGATGAACCCCGGCAGGGATGTTCTCGAGAGCCTCATCTCTGCAGGGGAATACGCTGAGATCGTCGCTGTGGGCAATGCTGCTCCTGAGGGCATCGAGCTGATCCGCTCAGACTCACCTGAAGGGGAGCTGATAAGGCTTCTGATGAGCTCGGAGATCGACGGGGCTGTGAGGGGCAATATATCTGCCACAAGGACGATGAGGGCTCTCTCAAGTGCTGGGGTAGATGTCATGAGGATGGCCCTGCTGGAGCTTGGTGGATGGGCGTTCTTCCTGGCTCCTGTCGGCATCGATGAGGGCGATACCCTGCAGGAGAAGCTGGAGCTTGCCATCCGAGGGGCATATTTTCTTAGGAGGATGGGCATAGATCCGAAGGTATCGGTTCTCTCAGGTGGCAGGCTGGAGGATGTCGGCAGGAGCAGCAACGTTGACATGAGCCTGGCGCACGGTGAGTTCGTGGCTGCGCGGCTGAGGGAGAATGGCTTCGACGCGACCCACAGGGGCATCCTGATTGAGTCCGCACGCGGAGATGATCTCGTGCTTGCGCCGGATGGGATATCGGGCAACCTGCTCTTCAGAACGATGCTGATGGTATGCGGCGCAACCGCCCTGGGCGCGCCCGTTCTCACAGATGAGATCGTGTTCGTCGACTCCACCAGGGCCAGATCCGAGTTCACAGGGCCTGTGATCCTGGCAAGCGCCCTGGTATCGATGAGAGACAGGCGATGAGAGCCCCATGCGATCCAGATTTCGGCGCACTCTCCATGAGAGGACCTGTCTATAGTTTATCTATAGAGTATTTTCATCTATTTAGTTAATTTGTGACAACTATAAAGCTGCCGGTGTGTTGCAGTGCATGTAGGAGGCTCGGGATTCGAAGCGGTGGTCTTAAATGATGCGATCAAAAATCTGCAACAAACTTCTGGGCATAGCTGATTACTATGAGGCGGTCTTCACAGGGCCGGCGGCCATGGAGCATGGCAGGTTCAGAAGCAGCGTTCTTGGGATGATCATCGAGATGCTGGACGTTCTGAGGATCAATGAGGATCTCAGGATGGAGCTTATAGAGTCCATAACAGCAGGCTGGAGAATGGAGATGGTCGGCGATGAGGCTGCGGAATCAGAGATGATCCTGGAGAAGCTCAAGAGCGTGAGAAGCGCCGCGATGCAGGATGTGGGCTGCAGCCTGGAGATCGGTGTGCTCATGTCGCTTCCGATCCGGGAGATGGATCTCAAAGAGGATCATGTCTCTCACGTCTATGATGTGATGAACAGGATCATGGACCATCTGAGCAGCAGAACTACAGGAGAGCATCTGGTCGCATGATGTGAAACGCTGCGTGGGGCTGTATCTCGCAGCGCAGAGTCTCTCATTTGGTCCCGCTGAGATGCCCATCCGCGAAGCATCCAGCCATTGATCCTGGGGTATCCTGGTCGTTTCTCGCATCACTGGCCTCAACGATTCATGACCTGTTATGCCAGAGAATGCTGATTCCTGAGAGGTTGTTCGGCGATCCAATCCCACGATCTGAGAGGGTTCACCTTCCCCAGAATATGTCCTTCTTCCTCTTGATCTCCAGAAACTTCTCGAAGACCTCTATCTCGTCCTGAGACATCTTCTGCTTGAGCTCCTGCTCTATGATCCTGGCATGCTTCTCAGGTATGTTGACGTAGAGAAGATCCCCCTCGTGAATCTGGCGCCCAACTGTCGGACCATCGATCGATATCGCGACCTCCTGGCCGACCGTTGCCATGGGTATGTTCTCGTTCCTCTGCTGGATTCCGCGTATGGTGCCAACCACAGCGCCGTCCTCGCGGATCAGTGGCACGTTGTGTGTTATCGTCCCGCCAACCACCTGTACGCCAACTATCGCAGGCTTGGACTGCCTGAAGACGCAGTCTGGAAGTATTCGAACACAACCCGGCTTGACTATCGCCTCAAGCCGCTCCTGCTCCATCTGCATCTTCTTCTCCTCCATCCATGCCTCGTAGCTCTCGAGGAGTGTGTAGATTACATCGCTCTGGAACACTGGAACGTCTAGCTTCTGTATCTCAGAGAGGGCATCCGGAAGTATCTCGACATTGAACCCCAGGATGACTGAGAGGAGCGGGTCCTTGAGGGCAGCGGCCCTTATGACATCCCTGCGCGTTATAGGGCCAACATCAGCCACATGGATGGGTATGTTCTTGGCGCGAAGCTCGCCGACGAGCCCCTCAAGAGATCCAATGGTGTCTGCCTTCAGTATGACACCAACTGTGTCTGTGTCGATCCTCACAGCCTCGATCTCAGACCGTATCTCCCTGGCTATAGCCTCTGGATCCTCTCCCTCGCCCACGACACGGATGGTGGATCCTGCAAGCGCGGTCTCGAGCTTTGGGGCTGATACCTTTATGCCGGACGCAGCAACGACGTGCTTCACAGGGGTGAACCGCTCCTCGCTCCGTATCTCCTTGAGCGGTCTGGGCTTTAGAAGCGCCCTCACCTTTGTTATTATCGGCTCGCGTGGCGTGCCGACCACGATGGTATCCCCGACGCTGATCATGCCGTCGTACAGTATGACATCCAGTGTCGTCCCGAGTCCTCTCTCCTCCTTCACCTCAAGTATCGTTCCCACACCCGGACGGCTCGACTCGATCTCCAGGTTCTGCTTCAGGAACCTCTGTGCAAGGCCGACCAGGACGAGAAGAAGATCAGGAATTCCCTCTCCGGTTATGGCGCTGACTGGAATTATGCCCACGGTCTTCGTGAAGTCCGTTATCCTGTCATAGCGGTTGGAGTCGAAGCCGTATTTGTAGAGCTCTCCAACAAGCTCGTATATCTTCGTCTCCAGCGCCTCCACCACTCGCTCAGTCTGGCCCGCAAGGCTCTTCGCCATTGGGGCGTTCTCGACAGGTCGCCAGCCGGGGATCCTGTCTATCTTGTTTGCAGCGACCACGAATGGTGTCCTGAACCTCTTCAGGATGTTTATCGACTCGATTGTCTGCGGCTGGAACCCTTCATTTATATCCACGATGAGTATCGCCAGATCTGCGAGCGACCCTCCACGGCTTCTCAGCGATGTGAACGCATGATGGCCTGGGGTGTCTATGAACAGCAGCCCTGGCACCATGAGGTTCGCCTTGAATCCGGAACCGCAGAACTGCTGTATCACGCTCAGAGGGATCTCGGTAGCGCCTATGTGCTGCGTTATGGCTCCGGCCTCGTACTGTGCGACTGTGGTGCCCCTTATCCTGTCCAGCAGTGTTGTCTTCCCGTGATCGACATGCCCCATAACGCAGACTATGGGGGTTCTCAGCTGTGAGACCTCCTCCTTCGAACGCATACCCTTTTTAGATCTCTGACGCATGGTGGATCCTCCCTAAAAATACCGCAGGCAATGAGACTGCGATTCCAGGCAACACCTCACGGTGCTCAGAAACTCTCCGATGCAGCTCATTATCTCTCGATCTCAACAAATATAAATCCTCTGCATCCAGCGGGCACGCCCTGGAGACCTCCCCGCAGGATTCTCCGCCAGAGAGCATCTGGTCGTGTTCCTGAAGCCTGATTGAGGCGAAAGGAATCGATAGCCTCACACTAGATTCCGATGAAACCCGGAGATCACATCAGATCTCAGTGATGCGCTGCACGCCGCATCTCACGATCAGCGGTACCTTCTCCTCCTTCCAAAGCTCTGTCCTAAGAAGAGACCGGCGAGAAGGCCTGCGAGGTGTGCCATGTGCCCTATGCCATCTGCGCCCCTCAGGCTTATCTGGTAATAAAGATCCAGGAACGCGAGCAGGGCTATTGCCAGTGGTATCCCCAGAGGTATCGGTACTGGGAATATTATCACCCTTATCTCGGGCGCGATTATCGCCAGGGCGCCCATGACCCCCATGATCGCTCCGCTGGCGCCCATCATGTATCCTGTGGTCACAAGCATCTCTATTATGCCACCGAATATCCCGGACGCGAAGAACACCAGAAGGAAATTCCTCTCCCCAACCCTCCTCTCGAGCTCCGTCCCGAAGAAGAAGAGAGCCAGCATGTTCCAGAAGAGATGCCCCATGTCAGCGTGAACGAATATGTGCGTTATCAGTGTCCAGGGCCTGGACTCGACGAGTGCCGGATTGAGGGATAGGTATCCCCTCACGGCCCATGGGTCCGCTGCCATTGCAATTGATACGATGATGCACAGAGCGATTAAAGCAAGGGATGCTGGAATGCTGGATCCCCTGGGTCTGATATCATCCCAGATCTGATCGGAGACCATGCCAGCTGAGAGCAATCCTCTGATGATATCTATTATGGTACCACTTCCAGTTTCAGGACTCTGTGACGTACTCGCCGTTTCTGAGCACTATGACGTAATCTGCGGAGTTCCTCAGCGCAACAGAAAAGCCGGGTTCTGCCCCGAATATGATCGTCTCCTTGCCGTGCTCCATCGCCTTCATGAGCACCGGCTTCAGATCCGCATCTCTGGTGACGAGCGCTATCGTGTCTATGACGGGGTTGTATATCATGTCGACGCCCTCCACGGCCATCCGCACATCGACATCGCTCGTGCATATCACCGGCTCAAACCCCTGGTTCTCGACAGCCTCCACAAGCTTCTCGGAGGCGTACTGGTTCAGGAATACCTTTCCAACCTTTATGTCGCCGTAATCCCTGAGTATGTTCCGGATCTCCTCCAGGTCCATCTGGAACTCCTTGCGCAGCATGTTGGGACCATCTACCAGGAGACCGATCTTCTTCCTTCCCTTCTCCTTCTTGGATCCGAGGTACTTAAGGATGTGCTCGAAGTGTATAGCCATGATCGCTAATCCTCTATTTCAGAACCCTAATCTTTATTATGTCCTCAGGTCGATTCATATAATTTTCTATCGCAGGCAGTGGCATTTATCTCCAGGCCAATTGAGTTCTGCAGACGATAAAACTCATGATATACCTGAAGGCTATCGAATCGCACCGGGATGGCCTGAAAGATGGTAGGAGCAATCGGAGAGCATCGAGAAGCTTGATGCAGATTGGCAGACACAGCTACCACCGGCCTGGAGAGATGATGTAACATGGAAGTACTCCCGGAACTTTATCAGCAATGAAATGTGTGACCATGCAGTGCCTCTGGTTTCCAGGATCAAAATGCAAACCTGTCGAGGACGGATGGGTGCTAGGCAAGTTCATGGATAAACTCACACCCCAGGGCATCCGGGCATGGATATCACATGCCGTAAATTCTTCTGGTGTTTCTCACCGTCGTCCTCGCGAGCTCCTCAGACTCCATCCCCCTCATCCGCGCTATGAGGTTGAGCGAGTCCAGTATGAAGGACGGCTCGTTCCTGCCTCTCCTCGGAGAGAGAAACGGGCTGTCTGTCTCCAGGAGGAGCTGGTCCACCGGCACGCTCCTCGCCAGAGCCTGGTGCTTCACAGATCTGCACACGACTGTTGCAATCGATATGTAAAATCCCCTGTCAACGATCTTCCTCATGGTCTCCAGGCTTCCACTGTAACAGTGGAATACCACCTTCCCCAGATCCTTAACGATATCGAATGCCATATCCTCGGTATCTCTGGCGTGTATCACAAGCGGTTTGTCGAGCTCCTCTGCGAGCTGTATCACTTTGCGGAAGACCTCGACCTGCTGCTTTCTCAGAGCTGGATCGCTGCATCTGTAGTAATCCAGCCCTGCCTCGCCGACCCCGATTATCTCCCGGGAGTTCTGCCGGATCTCATCTAGGACGAGATCCACATCCCCAGGCCTCATCCTGTCGAGGGAGTTGGGGCTGAGGCCCAGGGTCGCATGTATGAATTCGTGCGACCTGGCCAGCTTCAGCGTCTCTCTGTTTGTCTGAAGGTCAACTCCAGAGTTGATCATCTCCACGACGCCTGCAGATCTCGCCCTCTCTATAACATCCATCCTGTCCTTGTTGAAGTGTTTGAAATCGAGATGACAGTGTGCATCTATGACTGCTACCAAGAGAACATCCCCTGCTCATTTCTTTGATCCGCTATCCTTTGATCTGCTATCTGGATGCACGTTCCTCAAGAAGCAGAAGACGGTTTATGGCGCTGACAAGCGCCTCCACCGATGCCATGACTATGTCCTCCCGCGCGGATCGGGCGGAGACCTTTCTTCCCTCCGTATCCTCGACCCCTATCACGACCTCTGCAAGGGCATCGGATCCCCCTGTGATCGCCTCTATCCTGAAATCCCTCACCCTTATCAGGCTGTCCTGGCCGAGTATCTCCCTCACAGCCTTCACTGCTGCATCCACCGGACCAACACCGATGTTTGCGAGCACCTTCTCCTCTCCCCTGAAGAGGGCCCTTACAGTGGCTGTGGGCGTGATAGTGTTCCCGGTCATCACAGCCACCTCCTTGAGGACGAGCGCCTGCTCCCCCTTCGCGATCTCGCCCAGGACGACCTCTGCGATGGTATGGAGATCCGCATCAGTAACCTGCTTGCCCTTGTCGCCGAGCTCCTTTATCCTCCGGAGGATCTCCTGGAGCTGATCTTCTGTGGGATGGTAGCCGGACTCCTCGAGCACCTTCTTCACCGCATGCCTTCCAGTGTGCTTTCCGAGGACTATCCTGCGCCTGTGGCCAACCATCTCCGGCGTCATTATCCCGGGCTCGAAGGTATCGCTCCTCTCTATAACCCCATGGCTGTGTATGCCGCTCTCGTGGGAGAACGCGTTGTCTCCGACGATCGGCGCGTTTATCGGTATCCGGGTCTCTGTGAGCCTTTCGACAAGCCTTGCAGTCTCAACGAGGTACTGGGTCTTTATCGATGTCTTCGCCCCGTATATCGAGTGAAGGCTCATCACGGTCTCTGCGAGGTTCGCATTGCCAGCCCTCTCACCCAGACCATTTACTGTGACCTGGACCTCTCGAGCGCCCGCCTCCACAGCCGCCAGGCTGTTCGCCACCGCGAGTCCGAAGTCGTTGTGGCAGTGCACATCCACGAGTATGTTCATGTAGCTGCAGACCTCTTTCACGAGCCGGTGGAACGCGGACGGCGCCATGACACCTACGGTGTCGGGTATGTTTATTATGTCCGCCCCTGCGCCCTCAACAGCCTTGAAGATCTCCCTGAGGAAGGCCGGAGGCGTCCTGGTGGCGTCCATGGCAGAGAAGAGGCACAGCACACCATGATCCTTCACGTACTCGACCGCCTTTATCGAGTCCGCGACTATCTCCTCCCTGCTCTTCTTTATCGTGTGGGCTATCTGGATGTCAGAGGTCGAGACGAATACGTGAACCATGCCGACACCAGCGTCAAGACATCTGTCGATATCGCTCCTGATGATCCTGGAGAGGCCGCAGACTGTTGCGGTGAGCCCCTCATTTGCTATGGCCCTGACTGATTCAAACTCACCCCTGGACGATACCGGAAAGCCAGCCTCGATGACGTTGACACCGAGCTTGTCCAGCTGTCTGGCGATTATGAGCTTCTCCTCAGGGGTGAGCGAGACCCCAGGGGTCTGCTCTCCATCCCTCAGGGTGGTGTCGAATATCCTCACCTCTTGGCCGCGAAGATGCTCAATATGGTAGAAAGCGATCCCACGCAGAAGTTTCTACTGACATGTCCGCAGGGTTGAATCGCGTGGAAGATAAAACTTTGCTTCAGCTTGAGGGCGCAGATGGAACCTGAACCAGGATCGAGAGAGGTCTGTGTGGTTCATGAGGAGAACAGATTCCCCAATCAGGCATCTATCCCTTTGTTATGAGGTCGTATCCGACCCGAGCTCTCCGTATAGGAGGCACATCTCCCCACAACGCCATCTCATCCCCTCTTATAACCAGAGCTGCGATCACCTCATTTCGATCAATCGCACTGAAGCACCCCTCCAGGCTGGCGTCCGGTGTGACAGCGTTGCCGAGAGCTGTTGCTCCGGCGTCTGCTATCGCCGGGTCTCTGGATATCACGGTCGCGACATCTGCGCAACCGAAGCTTATCGACGGCCCGACGGTCCCACTGCTGCTGCAAACCCCCATAATGCCTCCTTCAGGATGAACCTCAAGAGCCAGGTCCTTTATCGGGGATGTGCCGGCGTATATCCCGACCAGTACAGGCTCATCTGAGCAGATTGCTATATCCCCGCCATTGTCAACGACAGCGTAATCTGCTCCGGCCTCCACCATCGCCTCGACCGCAGAGGCAGCTATCGCTCCGGCGACCGCAGCCATCGGTCCGACGTGGAAGAGAGCTGATGCATAACACATCCTTTTCACAACAGGCGGCGCATCATCTGAAGGGCGATCGTACGGCTCGAGGGTCAGCTGAAATATCGGGTCAAACGCTATGAACTCCTCGAGCTGGATCCTGCTGTCTATTATCGCGCTCTTTGCTATCTCCACATGCTCCTGCGATCTGGCCACGATCGTGGCAATCGTCTGATGAAGCCTGAAGTGCTCCCGTATCATCAAAATTCAGTTGCACTTCATTGCTATAGCTTTTGAGGATCCTGTGTCAGATGAATCCCGGCCATGTAATCAAACCTACTGGTGCGGAGAGGTCAATGAGATGAAACGCGCCCCGTCCAGCAATGACCAGCAGATCATGAGATCCGATCACTGATACGCAGACACAATCTCGAAAGTTATATTAAGACATAGTATCAACATATCAATTAATTCATGAGGTGATTTGCTTGAACGGGGATGTATATAAATTCATAGAGCTCGTCGGCACATCGACGGTTGGGTGGGAGGATGCTGTGAAGACTGTCGTGGAGACAGCCTCAAAGACTTTGAGGGATCTGAGGGTGGCTGAGGTCACCGAGCTTGATGTGAGGCTGGACAAAGGCAAGATCGTGGAGTACCGGGCGAAGGTGAAGCTGTCGTTCAAGTACGAGAGGGAGGAGGACTGAGAGGGGATCTGTCAGCGCATTACCATCTCAGCTCAGTGAGAAGAGATCAGAGACGGGTTGCATGCTCATACCACCAAGATCAACATCCCATGGATCTGATGGTTCGCATGGTGGTTTGAGTGCAAGTCCAAGAGCACACCCCGCAGCTTGCTGCGGGGTATTTGATTTCGCTCTTATTGATCTAGCGAGTTTATAAGCTCTTATGTATTCAGCAACTTGAAGGACATGCAGGCCGGTTGCTGAATGCACTCCATTGGTCATCGGTTAAGGATTTTATGTAAATATATTGATCATGATCTTAACCGATGACGCATGGAACAGTATCACAGGATCGATCTTACGATATCGCTTTCGCTCTTATGTACGTAGCAACTTGCAGAGCATGCAATGTGGTCTCTGAAAGCATTCATTCGTCGAAACGAACGCATAGCATGACCCCTGCTCCTTTGGGCAAGTAATCAAATGGATATGAGCGATCGCTTTATCAGGCCCGTCTCTCTCGCTCTGGCTTTCAGCCACCCCACAAGAAACATGTCACAGAGCTCCTTCTCAAGAAGGTGCTCATCAAACAACACACCATCACTCGCCAAACTTGTATCGACTCCTGCCTGATCTAAAGAAATATTAAATAAACAAATTATTATTACTGAAATCCAAACACGACCGTACCATATGACCAACCAAAAACCCAGACACACTATTTAAACCAATCCTTAACCGATGACGTATGCAGTGGTATCGCTGATTTGGTGTATCACGCCATCTACCGGTCCTCACAACATGCTCAGAACCACAATACACGCATCTGACGCCATCAGGCCATCTCATCTCACGCAACAGTAACACTCTTCCTCATCCGGCAGGAACGATTCTATGTTCATACAAAACTTATATTGTCAATCAAGAATAAATAAGCTGTTATGAGCTGATGAGCGAACCGCTGCATAGCCGGTGCCCATCCTGATGATACACATTGCGCATGCAGCAGCGCCAAAATTCGAACGTCCCGACCGGGATTCGAACCCGGGTTGAAGGCTGTCTGCGAGGATCTCCGCAGGCCTCCGGGATATCCGCTACCCCATCGGGACAACGAGTGAGTCATGAATCCCTTCCTGGTTATAAGCCTGTTGATCTGGAGGCGTATGACTGGGCTGTCCTGATGGCTCTGAGGAAGTCTATCTTTCTGAACTCGGGCCAGTACGGTGCGCAGAAGTAGGCGGCACACTCGCTTCCGTTAGCCTGCCAGGGAAGGAAGTTGGAGGTCCTGAGCTCGCCGCCCGTTCTTATTATGAGATCGACCTTGGGCACGGGCGTTTCTGTGGTGGGATAGAGATACCTGCTCACCAGATCCTCATCAACATCGTCGATCCGGATCATTCCGGCGCGCAGATCTCTTGCCATGGCCCTGGCAGCGTCGATCAGCTCGTACTGCCCTCCGTATGCGAGCGCCACATTGAAGTACATCTGGCTGTATCCCTCTGTCGCGGCCTCCACTTCCCGTATTGCATTCTGCAGGTGCTGAGGGAGCATATCGATCCTGCCGATGGCTCTGACGCGAACCCTGTTTTTGTGTATCTTCTCAGAGCTGCACAGCTCAAGGAGCTTCTCTGCGATCAGGTTGAAGATGTACCTTTTCTCAGGCTCGCTCCTGCTGAAGTTCTCTGTCGAGAATGCATAGACGGTCAGGTGTTTTATTCCAAGCTCCAGGCACCAGTCTGATATCTTCTCGGTCGTCTTCGCGCCGAGCCTGTGGCCGCTTGATACGGGCATGTTATGCCTGTTTGCATATCTTCTGTTTCCATCCTGGATAACTGCGATGTGCTCCACCCTCGGGCCCCTGGCTAGCTGGCGCTTCAGCATTCTCTCGTACACCGCATATGCTGATGAGAGCAGCAGATCTCCGCATTTCAAAAAAATCCCTTCTGCAGGCTATCTTGAGCAGGTATTTAACTGTTTCACATGGGGTATCACAAAACTGCATAGTTCACGCGTGGTCCAGTTGGTCCAATCTTTGCGGGTCTGAATATGGCAGTGTATCGAATTCGCGTAAATTCGAAACTGATCGGTATGCTTCGCGCCGCATAAGGTCAATTTACAGCAATTTCGGCACACCGCCTCTGAATAGCTGAACAGGCTTTCGGGAATCAGCCTGTACTGGCATAATCTCACATGAATCCCACAGAAACCCGTGCGCCCCAATGATAAGAGTGCACGCACATCTGTAGTTGATTTCATCGATACAACCAGGCGATCTCGGATTTCACTTCACAAAACCTCAAACCTGCTCCACACACTGCTGTCCCAGAGTAACTGCACACAGATGGAATCAGATCAATCAAGAGCCAAAATAAAAAAAGAAGATCCTGATCTGCGTTACTCAGTCATGGGGTACTCAAGTGTCGAGACCTCATTGCCCTCTGGATCCATGAGGGAGACTGTGCCGCTCTCCGCGAACTCAATCGTTGTGTTCAGGTATATCTCGGTCTCGGTGTTCTCGCCAGCGCCCAGGAAGAGCTTTACAGAGCTGGCTGGCTGGACCTCGATCGCGCCCAGTGTTACCGGCTCGTTCTCATCCACCTTGAGCGTGTAATTCTCCAGACTCTGGGCCGTCTCGCCGTCATTGGCGATCTCCACATAGCCCTCCTCGATGTTGACATCAGCGATGTACAGTGCCGCAACCTCTGCGGTGACATTCTCAGCAGTTACATTCTCGGCTGTGACGTTCTCTGCGGTGACATTCTCAGCAGTATCTTCCGCATATGCCGCCCCCAGGGACAGGAGCAGAGCAAGCATAAGCGTGTATGCTACGGTCTTCATATAATACCTCCTTGCTTTTTAATCAGAATGCATTCATCTTAATTAAGATTTAAATCTTTTCTAAGATTGTCACGGATTTAATATTATTATCTTATCATTAGATTATTTATAAAAATATCTGGAAATATCCAAAATTAAATTCATTATCAGCAGAGCTGATCTGCGCTGAAGCAGGTTTCTGCGCTCTGAGCTGATTCGCGATCGCACATCTGCATTTGTGCAGAGCAGGGGAAACGAATTGTTGAATGATATAGAATCAACGGCCTTGAACCGAATGAAGCTTTTACTCTTCATGGTACTGGATGCTACACCTGTGATAACCGCAGGATAATCTCATGGAATCTTCCGGCATGAGCCAGATAATCGGTTCTTGCGCCGCGTGAGCCCAGATCTCAACCGAGAGCTCTCCTGCAGACTCTGTTGTGTGCACTCTGGAGAAACATCGTAAACTATAACATGAGTGATGATGATGCTGATGCCATGTTCAAGCTTGGAGAGTATGACGATGTGACGGCAAAAGATCTTGCAGATCGTCTCAGGGAGATGAAGATCCGGGTCGATATCAGACCCTCGATCGTGGCAGATCTGAAGATCTCCCCCGTACTTCAGGGGCGCTTCAGCGAGCTGAAAAACGAGATCGAGGATGAGGAGCTGTTAAAAAAGTATGAGCATTACCTGGAGTCTGTCCGGAAGACCTTTGCTGAGAAGCCCGCCCCAGAAGAGTTTTACAAAAGATATCTGACGCATGCAGTTCCAGAATGGGTCAAGATCACTGAGAAGATAGAGTCCGTGGTGAGGGGGATGATCGGTCCAGAGGAGGCCTCAGGGGAGACATCCTCCACAGTACCGTCTCAGGAAGCGCCTTCAGAACCGTCTGAGGAGCCCTTGCCAGAAGAGGCATCACATGAAGAGAGCCCATCTGAATCTGCCAGCATGTCTGATGATGTGGACTTTGGCAGCCTTATCGATAAAAAGGCTGCCGCAGAATTCCTGTCGCAGGTTTTCTTGCTGAACGAGCTGGATGTAGATGAGGATCCTGGAGATAAGCTGGACGACCCCATAGTCGCAATACCGGTTGTGGCAAAAGATTATTTGCAGCATCCGATGCTGCGGACAAATATATATGTAAATCTGGAGAAAGTCCATGATATCTACATAGATGAATGGTCTGTTCTCACATGTGAGGATCTGGGCGAGGATTTCTTCGACGAGTATCAGCATGAAGCGATCGAGATCATGGCGGTCCACGGCGTACTGAACAATCTGACAGATATGCCGCCATCAGGCAAAATGGACATGGAGAGCTTCGTGCAGAAATGTGGCGTCTACATGGATATGGAGAGTGGCATCTTTGATGTCAATGCATATGATGTGGCGGAGGATCTTGCAAGGATCCTTGAGAAAAATGGGGTGGTGAAGATCAAGGGCGATACGATCCGCTGGAAGAAGGCGTGACCCTCTATTTAAAGGGGTGTGCAATCTGGTCGCTGGAAGCAGCCGTTTATCTGCAAGAGGAACGCGCCAGGGCAGGTTATCAGTGGACAGGGGCAGACATCATCACCTCTGCCCGCGCTTTCTCTTTGGGGACAGTGCCACAGATACCAGGAATATAGCCACGCTCATTATCGCGATCGAGCTGCCCACAGGGATGTCGAGGTAGAGGGATGCAGCTATTCCGGAGATGCTTGATGCCAGCCCTATGATGGGAGATATCAGCATGATCCATCTCATGTCGTGAGAGAACTGATACGCAGCTGATACAGGGTTGACCATCAGAGCGAATATGAGCAGGCCGCCGATGAGCTTGAGCGAGACTGATACAGTGACGCCGCAAAGGAGGAGGATCGCATAGTAGAATGGCTTTGTGTTGATGCCCGCCTCCTCAGCAAGCTTTCTGTCAAGCATTATCGCGAAGAACTCCTTGTAAAAGAGGAATATCACCACCAAGAGCGTCAGCATGAGAACAAGAAGCCTGATGAGATCGGTGGTTGTTATTCCCAGAACGCTCCCCCAGAGCACTGAAAGAGCCGTGCTGCTAACCACCGATCCGGGGACGATGCTGAGAAACAGCAGGGCCAGCGCCATTGTGAGGGAGAACATGGTGCCGAGCACGACATCAGCCTGCAGCCTGGCCTTATCCGCAACCGGTCCGAGGATGAGGGCAACAGCTGTTGCCATACCCAGCGCCAGAGCAAATGGATCTCTGGAGATGGCAAGCCCGAGCGCGGCGCCTGCAAAGGCAGCATGCGACATGCAGAACCCCATCGATGATAGGTTCATTCTCACAATGAAGACACCTATCATGGAGCACACGACAGCAGCCAGGGATGCCCCGATGATCGTGTTCATCACTATGCTCGGCGGCAGCATCATGTCCTAGGCCCCAGCAAATGCATCTCTGAACGTCCTGGAGGAGAGCATCTCATCTGGTTGTGCATCGCCGATGAGGCGCCCATCCTTCAGCAGGAGTATCCTGTCGCAGATATCGGGCACATGAGCTGTATCGTGTATGACCATGATCGTTGTCAGCTCATTCCTCTCATGCAGGATGCATATCTTCTTCGATACCTCTTCCACAGCTCTGCAGTCCAGGTTCGAGTAGGGCTCATCCAGGAGAAGTATCCTGGGCCTCTTCGCGAGCAGCCTGGCCAGAAGCACCCTCTGCGTCTGCCCCCCTGATAGCTTTCCTATCGGCCGGTCCCAGAGATGATCGACTTCCATGAACCTCGCCGCGTCCCTTGCTGCATCCCAGTCCTCCCTTCCAGGTCTCCGCAGCATGCCGATCTTTCCGAACCTCCCCATCAGCACGACATCTCTCACCAGATACGGTGTGTCCTCGGGGAACGTCTTGGCCTGGAGCATGTAGCCTATCTCCTTTCTGATCTCAGGGCCGTGCCTCCGGGCATCCCTTCCGAAGACCTCGACCCTGCCGGTCGCTGGAAGCATTCCATTTATCGTCTCGAGCAGCGTGGTCTTGCCAGCGCCGTTCGGGCCCATGACGCATAACATCTCTCCCGCGCCGATCGAGAGCGTGATATCCTTCAGGGTGGAGTTCCTCTCGCCATCGTAAAATGTGTGCACGTTCTCGAGCCGGATCAGCATAAACCTAAACCACCTCAGAGCCTCTCTATAATCGACTCAAGCGGCATTCTGGACAGACTCCAGGAGAAATCCTCAAGCTCATCATGCGACAGCTCTGAGATCCTCTCAACTATGGACCCCCTGACCCTGAAGCTTACAGTTCTCCCGTTCGAGTAGAATGTCGCCTCTGGCACGCCATCCTGAAGCACGGAGATGTTCCCCTTTCCAAGCGTGCAGCCGGTGGATATCTGGATTCCGTCTGCAAGGCACGATACCGGCGGTCTGCTCCCTGACCGCACAACAGCGCTGATATCCTTGTGACCATGAGAGCTGAGCTCGCTGAGAGCAGCGAGTCCCATCCTTATGCCGAGAACGAGAAATGGACCCAGATGGCCATGAAACTCGCTGCCGCGCTTGATCATATCATCAAGAGATACGTTATCTGGATCTATCATTCGCATCTTCAACACAATCACCTTACTGATCTGACCTAGTATTATCAAATTTACAGAAATAACTTTATTTGCGATATATATCTTTTCAAGTAACAATGTTAAGATGTCACTATCAGCATTGTGTTACCAAATGTTGAGTTACATTGTCGCTTAGTCAGAGGAGAGTGTTGTGTACTCACATCATTGAGATCAAAAGCATTTGATCCTTCAGGGTTTGTGATCTGTTATTCCATTGAATGAGTTGTGTACAAGTGCCATTGAGATCAACTTTATAGCTGGACTGCCAATGGCGGAGAGGATCACATGAGGGAATGGGTTGTGTACTAATATCATTGAGATCAACAGCATGTGACCTCACAGAACACACGGGGATCTCTATGTCGGTGCTGATCCCAAACAGTCTCTTCAGTAATTCAAGCGCACCACCATTGAACGTCGATTTCTGAAATTCCATCAGATAATCCGGGCCCACGACCGAGGTGCATTCTGAGCGGTGTTCTGTCATGGCCGGAAGCTTAATATTCCGATCTGCATCGATCTCGGCTTATGATCATCCACTGGGCAGATGTGATCGCAGAGAGGCTCAAGGACGGTGGACCGCACACATTGGCCACAGGCATAACTCCATCTGGGCCTGTGCATATAGGAAACCTGCGCGAGGTCATGACGGCTGATGCTGTATACAGAGCTCTTGTAGACAGAGGCGTGGAGGCTAGGCTGATTTACATAGCTGATACGTATGATCGCCTGCGGAGGCTCTATCCATTTCTGGACGAGAGCTTCAGGGAGCACGTGGGCAAGCCTTTATCTGAGATTCCGTGCCCGGAGGGATGCTGCAGCAGCTACTCAGAGCACTTCCTGCAGCCCTTCCTCAGATCCATGGATATTCTGGATATAAAGCCGGAGGTGTACAGGGCGGATCAGCTCTACAAAGAGGGCGTTTATCTGGATGCCATAAAGACCGCGCTGGAGAGGAGGGATGATATCGCCAGGATACTGAAGGAGATCTCAGGCAGGGATGTGGAGCCGACCTGGAGTCCCTTCGATCCGATCTGCAGGGACTGCGGCCGCATGAACACCACCAGAGTGACAGGATTCGATCTTGATTCAGAGAAGGTAGATTACGTCTGCGAGTGCGGGTCCTCAGGGAGTGTGAGCATGCGTGGAGGTGGCAAGCTCGTCTGGAGGGTCGACTGGCCTGCACGCTGGCACATCTTCAGGGTGACTGTTGAGCCCTTCGGAAAGGATCATGCGACAGCAGGCGGATCCTACGATACGGGAAAGCGGATCAGCGAGGATGTTTACAGCTATCCTGCCCCGTATCCGATCGTCTACGAGTGGATCCATCTAAAGGGAAGGGGCGCGATGCACAGCTCCACAGGGCTTGTTGTGACTGTTCAGGAGATGCTCGATGTCGTGCCGCCAGAGGTCCTGCGTTACCTCATAATCAGAACAAAGCCTGAGAAGCACATAGAGTTTGATCCGGGACTTCCGCTCCTAACCCTCGTGGACGAGTACGACCAGAGGAGAGGGGATGCAAGAGCGCTTGAACTCTCATCCATAAGACACAGCGAGCCGTTCACCATACCTTTCAGACACATGGTGACTGCTGTCCAGATCGCACGCGATGATGAAGATCTGCTGCTGAAAGTTCTGGAGAGGAGCGGCTACGAGACATCGCGCAGGGATGAGATACTCGCGCGCGCCCGGAATGTGAGGATATGGCTGGAACGGTACGCACCGCCGTTTGTGAAGTTCGAGGTGAAGGATACCCTCCCCCAGGCGGTCAGAAACATCACTCAGGATGAGCGCAGGGGTCTTGGCATGCTGGCTGAGAGGATAGACGGAAAGAGCGCGCAGGAGATCCATGACGAGATATATGCAGTGGCAAACGAGCTCGGCCTCGATCCAAAGAAGTTCTTCCAGGCGGTGTACCTTGCGTTTCTCGGGGAGCGCCAGGGGCCGAAGGCCGGCTGGTTCCTCGCAAGCCTCGACAGGGATTTCGTAAAGCGCAGGCTCATCGAGGCATCCCTCGCGTGAGTGTGAGTGCATGTCTCCTATTGGAGCAGCCTCTGTGAACCACACCGATCCGCGGATCAGGAGATCGCATGACCTGAAGGACCATGGAACGGTTTCCAATCATCTGCGGCACAACAGACACCTATTGAGAAAGGCATACTATCAGACCGCTGGGGGTGATCGAATGTCGGGGATCGAGGAGGCGATACGTAGGCTTGAGGAGATCGCAGATCGCCACATCTGCGCAGCAAGAAGGGATGAGCTGCTGGAGATCATAGAGATTCTGAGGCGCGAGCTTGAGAGGGCTAAGAGCTGAGGCGTCTCTCCGCCTGACGACCTGCAGGATTCGATGCGGCTCTGAGCAAGTGCCCGCTCAGCTCACTCACATGCCGGCAGGTCTGCTGAAGGTGCAAAGCTGTCAATGGGCAGCAGGCATCAGGAGCGGCTCAGCCCCTTATCTCCCTCAGGCGCCTGATCGTGACCTCCAGCAGGAACAGGACCAGCGCAGCCAGAAGCAGCTGCCAGCTGATGCTGGCTCTCTCCTGAACGAGACGCTCACTTGCCCTTCTCGCCTCCTCCACAATGCTCCTTCCCGCCTCGTCCTCTGTGAAGATCTTCCCACCCGCTGCCTCTATCATCCCTTTCATTTCCGGATTGAATCCGAACTCCCTGTACTCCAGCGGGTAGTTCACGGCGATCCCGTAGTCGTTAACGTAATAGACTCCCTCTGACTCCGGGACGATCGTCGCGGTGTACCTGCCGGGGGCTGTGCTCTCAATCCTCGCGCCCTCCCCGATCTTGGGCGGGCTTTCGCTTGAGACGTATATCTCCAGAGGGCTTCCAGCCCATCCATCTCCAGCCTCAACCCGCTCCTTCTCCGGCCTAGGATCGCCGACAGCCCAGTTCACCATGGACGATATGAGCATGGAGTTATCCTCAGCGTAAAGCGCCTGCGCCCAGGCATTGCCATCGTCTGTGGCCAGTGAGACGCTCCGGCCAAGGCCGTAGCGCATCGCTGTGACTATCGGCTTTCCGTCTGTCAGCGCCACGAGCCTCTGGGCGCCCGGCTTTGGGGTTACGTCGTTGAAACCGCTTATCGTCGCATTTATCTCGATCTCACCTGTTATGTAGTGATTCTCATCTGTTATCACGAGCGTGTATCCGGAGACGTTCTCTGCGACCTCGCGCTCCCCCTCCATCTCGGGAGTTCTGACCGTCAGGGAGCTCGGATACACTGCAGGACGGAACGTGGCGCCTGTGAGCGAGGCCATCTCCTGAAACCTGCCAGCAGACCCTGCGTAGCTCTGGACCTGTATCAGGGTGACCGTTGCGTTCATTTTCCTGAGGATATCAACAGAGTTCAGGAAAACCTGATCCCCCTTCACCTTATCTGGCTCTATTCTGCCATCCGATATGACCACAATATCCGCCTCGGCCCTGCTCTCGTTGATTATCTTCCATGCGAGACTTAGCCCCTCGTCCAGGTTGGTCTCGTCCTTTCCGAGAGGCGTCTGCAGGCTCTTTATGCTCTCCTCTATGACGCCCCTGTTCCTGACGGGCACCGGCTGTGATACGACATAGGGCCTGGTGCCGAAGACCACAACGCCGACCCTTGCGTCCCTGAGCTCCGGAGATCTCAGGAGCTCTATCGCGAGGGACTTCTCGTAATCGAGATACGTCGTGCTCTCACCGATCCGCATTGGCGCCATGGTGCTCCCAGAGATGTCTATGACCATGATCAGAACCTTCCCGCCCTCGAAGAGGCTTGGGGATGATACGACAGGAAGAGCCTTTTCAAACTCCGTCCTGTAATACCCGCCCAGCTCATATGCATCAGCCCCACCAACAACGATCAGGCCGCCGCCTCCTGCCACGTAGTCCTTCAGCCGGTCGAGATCAGGATCGTACTTGATGTCATCCAGGACGACTGCCTTGTAATCGCTAAGAGATTGTGGGAGATCCTCTGCAGTGTTCAGATCGACGAGATCCCTGAGCACATCCATCAAGGGAGATGGTCTGCCAAGGAGCAGAACCCGCGGCTTAGGCACAACATACACGGCTTTTGTGTATCTGTTGTTCCTCTCGAAGTGGTCCTCATCTGGATGTATCTCAGCTCTCAGGATGTGCGTTCCTGTGCTGCGGAACCTGTGCGATATCCTGAGCGACTCGTTTATGCTCTCGAGGGAACTCCTGAAGATCTCCAGGTCATCCGCATATACCACAACATCCCCGCTGATGCTTCCGGATTTTCTGATCACTATCTTGAACGGATAGTCGCCATCCAGAACTGCAATGTTGCTCCCAGATATCTCGACGCCTGCCTCTTTTGCTTCAGGTCTCATCTCGACGGCGAAGACCGAAACGTTCGAGCTTCTGGCAAGGAGCAGGGCGTCCCTGAGCGGGCGCCCGATGTTGCTGTATCCATCACTCACAAGCAGGATTGAATCAGCCTGTGGCATGTACTGTATGATCCTGTCTCCGAGCGGCGTGCTCTCGCCCGAGAAGTACCTGAGCTGCGAGTCCGGGATCCTGCCGCTCAGGCGCTCCGCGACCTTCAAGTCGAAGATCTCCATGGATGCTGTCTGATCCGAGAGTATCGTTATCCTCGGCCTGCTCACATCCTTTGTGTGTGTTGTTACTGTATACGGATTTGCAAGCGCTATTATGATCAGGCATACCACCAGGGATCTCGTGAGGACCAGAAGCTTCCGAGGTGTGCGCTTCGTGTACAGAAGCCCAGCTGCAAGGACAGCTGGAAGAAGCCAGAGCATCTCTGGTCTCTGGAGGTATATCTCGGTCACAGCTCCCTCCTCCACCTTATTATACCGAGCTCGGCCATGAGCAGCATCAGAGCCGCCAGGGTGATCCAGCCTGAGAGATCCCTCTCCACAAGCTTCTCAGTGCTGGCGGTGGAGCTGAAGCTTCCGGGGGCGAAGGATCTGCCGCGCCTCAGATCAGACTCAGCGGGATCGTAGAGGTTGGCAGCGAGTCTCCTTCCATCAAACGTGTAGAGGCCCACCCTGTCGAGCAGCAGTAGCTGTGCTGTGACCGTGCCCCCTGGCGTGGTGATGGTCGCAGGTCTGTCCAGCGGCACCACGTCTCCGGTCTTCCTGTTGGCATCATCCAGCGACGGGGCGCCTGTCAGCCATCTGACCATTTCATACCAGAAGACCGGGTACTCAGGCCTGAGATGAAAATCGCTGCCGAACTCGAGCGCGTTGTATACTACGGTACCTCTGCCTAGCTGCCAGTATGCGAGTAAAGGAACGCTGTTGACCTCAACCATGGTCGTCGATCCACGCCTTGGCACTGCCTCAATGTACGACCTTATCCCTACCTCCTCAAAGTGGATTCCCTCTCCGAAGACTGGATTTCTCGCCCACAGGATGCCTGTTCTGTTCACCAAGCCTGTGATCCTCACCGGCAGATACTCAGGGCTGGGGGAGTTCTCCTGTGGGATGTAAACTATCTTCCCCCCTGAGTCCACGTATCTGTTAATTCCTCCATCCGTAGAGCTGTTTCTGATGACCACCAGATCGTAGCCCTCTGGATCACCCCTGGTATCAACGCTGCCAATCGCCCTGAGCGCCACCAGTGCGGGGCTGCTCTCTCCAAGATAGAGGATCCTAGTATCATCCCGCAGCGGGGCGTAGATGTACGCCGTGTTGTCAGCAGATATCGCGTCCCTGACATCGAGAGATACCGTGCTGATGCCGGATGGGAGGCTGAGTGAAATGTAGTAGTCCGCATCCGCATCTATGAAAGCTCTGTGCTCTGAGCTGCCGCCCTGGGATTGAACTCTTATCGTCAGATCCCTTGCAGATCCGTAGTTGTGAATCCTGCATGTGTAGTTGATCCCCTCATAGGTCTCTGTCAGCCAGCCTCCGACGATCCCGATGTTATCTCCCCCTCCGCCGGTGTCCGCGAAGACTATGCTGGCGCCTGTCGCCGTGAGGGAATCCCTTGTGGCACCCGGATCGTCTCCGATCCAGCTTATGAAGTCTGAGATGACGAGGATATCACCGCCCTCTGGCCCGGTCAGGGTATGCGCCAGGTTCATCGCGCTCGATAAGTCAGCAGGAAGATCAAGCACATCGATTTTATCCAGAATGGACCGCGCCTCGTCAGCGCTCCCCTCTCTGAGCGCGATGACAGGTATGCTCTCCGCCAGAACGACGCTCACCCTGTCGTATCCGGAGAGTTCTGATGATGCGATGCTAAGCGCGTTCTGGAACGTGCTCTCCATGCTCGCAGAGACATCCAGAACAATAACAAGATGCGAGCCCGGGCTACCTCTCTCTAGGGTGTACGGCCCGGCAGCGGCGATCGAAAGAAGAACAAGAATGAGGAGCTGCAGCCAGAAGAGCGGATCTTTTATCATTCTGCTCAGGGCTGCAGACCTCTTGGCCTTTCCAGACTCGAGGAACCTTATGCTCGGGAAGAGAACGTCGCGGGGCTTCGGTTTTATGAGGTAGAGCACGATCAGCGGCAGTATGCTGAGAAGTCCGAGGAGTGCATATGGATTTCTGAACGGCATCTCTTGCTCTGATGCGTAGATCTGAGAAAAATGTTTGCCTGTGCGCCCGGATCACGTTAACCGCCTGTAACCCGCATGCTTCAGGGAGCTATCGGGGGATTCTGATTCGCTCCTGTCTCCTCATTCTAACTCCATATCAGATCTTTTGGCGGATCCAGGCGCACTGGATCGAATCGCATGGCGTGTGAAAGATGCTGGATCATCTCCATGCGTCATCGGTTAAGATCGACATGTGTAGAATTGGACTTAATAGTCTTATCTCGCCTCAGTACTGCTATCA
>JARYLI010000014.1 GCA_029907715.1 Methanothrix sp. | reverse complement strand
CAAGTCCATGTGTTGTCAGCAGACCAGTCCCTCACAACGTTACCATCCACCATGAACTGGTACTCGAGCGCATCCCCATCAGGATCTGATGCACTCGCGCTCCACACGACAGCACTGCCTGCAACCTGCGATGACTCCGGTGATGCAAACAGTCCTGTCACCTGTGGCGGACGGTTCGGCATGATTATCGTGTACTGGGATGACGCGGAAACAGGCTCGTTCCTTCCATCCCTCACAGCAACCGTCACACTGTGAGATCCAACGTCTCTATCTGTCGTCGACCAAGTCCATGTGTTTTCAGCAGACCAGTCCCTCACAACGCTACCATCCACCATGAACTGGTACTCGAGCGCATCCCCGTCAGGATCTGATGCACTCGCGCTCCACACGACAGCACCGCCTGCAACCTGCGATGACTCCGGTGATGCAAACAGTCCTGTCACCTGTGGCGGACGGTTGGGTGGAGCAGGCCGATTGATGACGTATCTTGCTGTTTCTTTCACATCGTAACCATCGTCCAGATCCGCATATCCGTCTCTCACGCGAACCTCGATCTCGCTGGAGCCGACATCATTCTCAGATGTCTTCCAAACCCATCTCGGCTCGGTTATCCAGCCGGTCATGTCCTTCCAGCTGTCTCCTGTAGCCGGACCCTTCAGCAGAAACATGTACTCGAGCGCATCTCCGTCAGGATCAAACGCGCTAACAGTCCATTTCACCTCCACACCCGCATCCTGCGGGCTCTGCAGATCGCATACAAATGATGTTATAGCTGGAGGCTGATTCCCGGCAAGATCCGGCCCGGTAAAACCGGGTTCCTGCCCAGACGCAGATACGATCAGGAATATGCCGAAGATGATCGAGATCGTGACCATAAGAACTCGATCCGCATTCCTGTAACTGCAAATTTTATCATACAACGAAATCATCCCGCTCATAATTCCCCTGCCGATCATCCAACCTGTCACTCTCCTGCCCGCTCAGAGGTTCACACCTCAAGCAGGCATGGAGACTGACCGGCTTAAGTAGCTAATTTTCATGTAGGGCTTCCATTACTCGATTCTCTGACATCTATGAGTAATATGAATCATTTGTAGATCACATCTAGCTCATTGAGGCCCGTTACCAGGACTTGCAGCTTATTCCTGGTGAAATCTGTATCAGAGAATCTTTTACTCAAACTATCATGCAAACGGGTGCTTTGCAGTATCCTTCCTTGAGAGGATCTCATCGACCCCAGGTTCCGATGTGACTGCTCTCTTTATGGCCATCTTAGTTGCGAGGTAGTTGTTCTCATAGATCTTCCTCTTGTCTTCTGCATCCCACTCGATGAATACAGAGACCACTATGAGAAGATCCTCAACCCTCTCCCTGGGTATAACCCCCTCCGCGACGCAGTCCATCACAGCCTTTGCGACCGCTGCCTGGGCCGGCCCGAACATCAGAGCCGCCTGCCTTGCATTTTTGATCGTCACCTTGTTCACGATCAGAGTCGATGGCTTTGCTGGCAGATTCGGCTCCAGAACCGCGAGAAGAGGTGTGTGACCCCTTCGCGGCGATGCCAGCGATGTGACGAATGCAGCATCAACCGCCCCGCCTTTTGGCCCGATGACCAGATCGATATGCGCAACCTCGGGGCCGTCCCCGACCAGCGCCTCTCCGACGAGAGTCCTGCTGAAATCCCGATCCAACCAACCACTCCCTTGAAACCCTTTATATCGATCTGGTACACTGATAGAATATTAACTTATGCTGCAAGTTCTCTGAAGACCTGATGTTATAACCTCTGGGCTATGATATCCAGCTGCATACCGTGGACCATATTCCGGACGTCTCAGTCCAGGATGCCCTTCGGGACCTCTATGCTGGCGATGGCGTGCTTGAAGAGCAGATATGTCCTGGGTCCTGCATCGAGCACTATCTCGTATGCGTTGAACGAGACAAGCTTACCACTCAGCGGCCTGCCATCGTTCATCCTTACCATTACCTGCTGGCCCCTAAGCTTCGGCAGGAACTGCGGCATCTTTGTCTTTGATTCCTCCTGCTCCTGCGCTCCAGCCTGCGTGTCCGTCGTATATACTCCCTCCTTTTGTAGAACTCTTCGATGCGCAGGCATATATATAGTTGTTCTCGAATAGTGGATTGAAGCCGATGAAAGATGACATGCTTCTCTGGGATGAGACGCTCTTCAAGGACCCTGAGGTTTTCGAGCTGGATTATGTGCCGGAGCATTTCGATCACAGAGAGGCTCAGATGAAGAGCCTGAGGTTCTGCGTGCGGCCCGCCATTCGTGGAGCCAGGCCTGTTAATGCGCTCTGCCTGGGCCCCCCAGGCACCGGCAAAACCACCGCGATAATAAAGCTGTTCGAGGAGATAGAGAAGCACACAAGAAGCGTGATCACTGTCCATATAAACTGCCAGATAGACGGGACACGGTACAGCATCTTCTCGAGGATATACAAAAAGATATTTGGGATCTCTCCTCCCTCAAGCGGCATCTCCTTCAAGCGCCTCTTCGATAAAATAGCAAATGAGCTCGCATCCAGGGAGGCAGTTCTGATCGTGGCTCTGGACGATGTCAGCTATCTCTTCCCCGAGAAGGAGATCGATCAGATCCTTTACACCCTTCTCAGATCTCATGAGTCGCTGCCCGGATTCAGGGCAGGTGTGGTGGCTGCACACAGCGAGCCATCCATGAAATACATCCCTGATCCCAGGGTAGAGTCAGTCTTCAGGCCGGAGGAGATCCTGTTTCCACCGTACAAAAGAGACGAGATATTCGCGATACTCTCACGAAGGGCTCAGCTCGGATTCTATCCAGGTGTTCTGTCCCAGGATGTGCTTGATGTCGTGGTGGATCTCGCCACAGAATCCGGCGATCTCAGGGTGGGGATAGACCTGCTCAAGCGCGCCGGAATGGAAGCGGAGAGACGAGCATCCAGGAGCATATCAGAGGAGGATGTGAGAAGGGCGTTCAGTAGCTCCAGATTCCTGCATCTCGAGCATGCGATCAGATCTCTGAGCAGGGACGAGAGGACTCTGCTGAGGATCATCGCAGAACAGCCCGGAGGTAAGGCGCAGTCCGGGGAGCTGTACAGCACCTACCACGGTCTCACACAGGCAGGCTACACGAAGTTCTACGAGATACTGAAGAGACTGGAGGCTCTGAGGCTTGTAGAGACAGGATTCACCGGCTCCGGTATGCGGGGAAGGAGCAGGATCATACGCCTGAGGTACGATTCCGCAGAGGTGATCACCAGAGTCGAAGAGTGACAGGTCCTCTTTGCCTGGGATCCCCAGCCTTCCGCTTCGGTGAGGGCGGGACAACGACGCACCCCATGCTCAGCCCGGGGTGCACGCCTCCGGCAACCCATCATTACTCCCTGATCTTTTGTCAGACCAGAGGCCTTGGCTGTTTATGCTCAGGCAGAACCGGCAGGGGCATTGTGTTTATGAGTATGGGCTGCTCCACGTCCTTCGCGCGCTCGACGAGAAGCTCCTTGCCCCACCGGGTCAGGCCGAAGAGTGGCACCGCAGTTCCGACCTGCACGAGTGGCTTCACGAGCTCCCGTATGTGCTTCGATGCGCAGCCCGTTACTATATCAGCAGCAGAGAGAAGCAGTTCGGCATCATCCCTCGATATGCCAGTGAGATGCACCCCCACAATCAGTATCCTGCAGCCGGTCTCCTGCTCCAGCTTTCTCAGCTCAAATGCAGTTTTCGCATCTGTGACTGTGACCGCGAATCTCCTGTATCTCTGCGCAGCGATTCTCGCGCCCTCCACCTGATCGATTCGCGCGTCCCTGGGGGAAAGCACTGTGCCGCCCTTTCGCTCGATGTATTCTATAACCTCCGGTATCGGCTCGGTCTCCAGAAGCCCGGAGATCCAGCCGCCCATACCCTGGACGAGCGATGGAGAGTCGGATATCACTGTACCGGCTCCATCACAGACCGTGACCGCTGCCTCGATGAGACCCCTGGATATGCCTGTCATCAGTGTCTCAGAGGCGCCAAAGCTCACGAAAGTCTTCGTCTCAAGCTTCCGCCTGGGCGTGAACATCCCGTGCTCTCTTATGCGGAACTCAGCATTCCCGGCAGCAGCCTCGGATGTTATCCTTTTTATTCCCCTGACCTTGTCGAAAAGAGGGCACCACTCTATGAGCGGCTCTGTGGCCTCAACCACCTTCTCGTCCTTCACCTTCACCCTGCATCTTCCGAGAAGCTCCATTATGTGCATCATCCCACCAGCTCGAAGTACACCCTTCTGTTGCTCTTCCCCTTGTTCTCCGCCTTAACGAGCCTCATCTCACCGATCTCCGATGTGTTCCTGACATGTGTGCCCCCGCATGCCTGCAGATCCACACCCTCGATCTCAATTACCCTCACGCTCTCCCGCTCCGGAACGTTCATGGCCAGCCTTACAAGATCCGGTATCTCCATCGCCTCATCTCTAGTCAGAACCCTAACCCTCACCGGGTGACCCTCTTTTATTAGATCGTTTGCCATTCCCACGTACGTCTCAATCATGCTTCTGTCAAATGCCTCGAGGCTGAAGTCAACCCTGGACCTGTCGATGTTGATCTGGTTCCCTGTTATCAGCGCTCCTGTCTCCCTGAATATCACCGCGCTCAGGATATGGCATGCTGTATGGCTCCGCATGATCCTGTACCTCCTCTCCCAGTCTATCTCGCCCCTGACCTCATCTCCAGGAGAGAGTCCATGAGCGCGATGGCATATGCCACGCTCTGAGAGCTCCACGCTTTCGACTCTGAACACCTCATCGCCTCTGATCAGAATGCCCAGATCCGATGGCTGACCGCCAGATCTCGGATAGAATGCAGTCCTGTCGAGATACACTCCCGAGTCATCAACACCGGTGACGATCGCATCAAAGCTGCGCATGTAGCTGTCATCCAGATAAAGAGCCTGAGTCATGATGGTGAGATATCAGGAGGTTGGAGATATCGGTTTCCCTCTGGTGCGATTCTGCGAATCTCATGCTGCGATCACGCTGCATCGAGATGCAGAAAAAGGAGTGAGAGAAGCGAGAACCACAAAATCATGATGATAACGCCGAGACCAGAAAAACAGAGAACAACACCGAACAAAGCATGCTTGATCCAAACAGAACCTGCGACATCAGCTAAAGCTCACCGCTCCTGATCGCATCCCAGAGCGCGTGAAGGTGCTCTCCGTACAGAATATAAATTAATATGAATACCCCGAGAATTACGTAGAGGTTGGAGATGTACACCAGCCACTGCAGCAACCTCATCTTCTTCTCGGGGGTCCCAAACCACTCCTTTGCCTTGCGCTCGGCCCATCCGGTCATGCTCATGTGGCGGAGGCTGCAGCCTCGGCAGCTGCCTTGGCCGCCTTTTCAGCCTCCTCAGCCTTGGCGCGCTTCTGAGCCTTCGCCTTGAGCTTCTTCAGCCTGACTATGTTGTCCCTGTCCATCTCCTCCAGTGCGAAGCCTATGAACCTGATGGTGTCCTTGATATCGGGTATGACCTTGAACTCGAGAGCGTTGACACGCCTCTTGGTCTTCTCGATATCATCTATGAGCTTCATAAGCGAGGTCTCGACCTCGGCCGCTGTGATTATCTTGTCCACCAGGCTCTCATAGGCATCTGCAGCCTCGTCTATGGCGGCGCTTGTCCCTATGATACCGTATCCTCGCTCGTACATCTTCTTGTGCACGGCCTCTGCGGATATCTTGGGAACCACAACGCCCATTATGTTTCTGGACTGCAGATCCACGACAGGCTCTTTTTGCAGGGCGAAGGCCACGCTCTTTATGGCTATGGTGCCATCCGCGGCCTTCGCCATGCTGAGCCTCTGCTCCGCCCGGATGTAATCCTGGACGAGCTCTTGCCGTATTGTCTTCGCCCTGTTCAGCACCTCAAAAAATTCGATCATGAGGCCGTCGCGCTTCATCTTGAGGAGCTCGTGACCAGTCTGTGCCACCTTTATCCTTCTTCGAAGGGCGATGAGCACTGCCCTGGTCGGCTTTGTCCCTCTTATTACGGCCATGATCTCACTCTTTCTTTGCGGTGCCTGCGTACTTCGGATGGTACTTCTTGATGTACTTGTCGTCGATCCTGGTGAGCATCGTCTCGGGCAGCATCGAGAGGAGCTCCCATCCGATGGTGAGGGTCTCTATGATGGACCTGTCCTCATCCCTTCCCTGATTGACGAACCTGCGCTCGAACTGGTCGGCGAACTCCAGGATGAGCTTGTCGCGCTCTGAGAGAGCCTCCTTGCCGACGATCGCTGCAAGGCCCCTCAGATCGCAACCCTCTGCGTAGTACGCATAGAGCTGATCCGATACGGCCCTGTGATCCTCTCTGGTGTGTCCGGCGCCGATTCCTGAGTTCATCAGCCTGCTCAGGGATGGGCGGATGTCGATGGGCGGATAGATGCCCTTCCTGTGGAGCTCACGCGATACGATGAGCTGGCCCTCTGTGATGTATCCTGAGAGATCCGGAATCGGATGTGTTATGTCGTCGCCTGGCATCGTGAGGATCGGGAACTGCGTGATCGATCCCTTCTTGCCCTTTATGATCCCGGCACGCTCGTAGTTTGTGGCGAGGTCTGTGTACATGTAGCCCGGATAGCCGCGGCGTCCCGGAACCTCCTCTCGGGCAGCTCCCATCTGCCTCAGGGACTCGCAGTAGTTGGTCATGTCGGTGTAGATGACCAGCACGTGCATGTCCAGATCGAATGCCAGATACTCAGCTGTGGTCAGCCCGAGCTTTGGAGTCAGAAGCCTCTCGACAGCCGGATCGTCCGCCAGGTTGAGGAAGATCACAGCCCTCTCGAGGGCGCCTGTCCTCTCGAAGTCCGCCATGAAGTGCTGGGCCTCCTCGTTTGTGATGCCCATGGCGCAGAAGACCACCGCGAACTGCTCTGCCTCTCCCAGGACCTTTGCCTGACGGGCGATCTGAAGGGCGACATCATTGTGCGGGAGCCCTGCACCTGAGAAGATGGGCAGCTTCTGCCCCCTCACAAGGGTGTTGGTGCCGTCTATGGTTGATATGCCCGTCTGGATGAAAGCCCTCGGCTTCTCCCTCGAGGCCGGATTTATGGCAGCCCCGATGATCTCGCGCTCCACCTCTGGAACGATGGGTGGCCCACCATCCCTCGGCCTGCCGGAGCCAGAGAGGACCCTCCCTATGATGCTCGGAGAGAGCGGCATCTTGATGACGTCTCCGGTGAATCTCACGGAGCTATCCTTTGAGAGGCCACCGGTACCCTCGAAGACCTGGACGACGACGATCTCATCCGAGGTGTCCAGGACCTGGCCTCTCTTCACCTCACCGCTGGCCGTCCTGATCTCGACGAGTTCACCGTAGCCTACCGGCTCGGTCTTCTCGACGAACACCAGGGGTCCAGAGATCTCGGTTATAGTCTTGTATTCCTTGGTCATTGGCAACCCCCTTACTTCAGAGCCTCGAACTCAGCCTTCATCTGGTCCATGACCTTCTTGAGCTCGGGCTCGTAGTCCTCAACCATCTTGAGCTTGGCTAGTGCGTCTTTGGAGGGTACGCTCTTGATCTGATCGACCGCTACACCCCTGTGGAGAGCCTCGAATGCGTAGTCCCTGTATGTCAGTATCGCCTTCAGGAGATCATACTGCTTCTTGTACGGGCAGAATGTATCCACCGGGTGGAACGCGCTCTGCGCCAGCCAGAAGTTGATGATCATCCTGGCAACCTCGAGTGTCAGCTGCTGATCCTCAGGCAGCGCATCCGAGCCGACAAGCATGACGATCTCCTCGAGCTCGGCGTTCTCCTGGAGTATCGCCATCGCTCTCCTCTTCATCTGGTTCCAATCAGGGGCGACATTCTCCGCATACCAGCCCTCAAGATCCTTCTCGTACAGCGAGTACGAATCGAGCCAGTTGATCGACGGGAAGTGCCTGCGCTGTGTCAGCCTGGAGTCGAGCGCCCAGAAGACCTTGACGATACGGAGCGTGTTCTGAGTCACAGGCTCTGTGAAGTCTCCACCAGGTGGGGATACTGCGCCCACGACCGCGACCGAGCCCTCGCCGCCGGCCAGGATCTCAGCCCGTCCAGCGCGCTCGTAGAAGTCTGCAAGCCTCGCAGCGAGATACGCCGGATAGCCCTCCTCACCAGGCATCTCCTCAAGCCTCGAGGCGAGCTCTCTCATGGCCTCAGCCCATCTCGATGTCGAGTCCGCGGTCATCAGCACATCATAACCCATGTCTCTGTAGTACTCTGCTGTGGTCATCCCTGTGTAGATCGAAGCCTCACGAGCTGCAACTGGCATGTTGGATGTGTTGGCGTAGACGATCGACCTCTCGAGCAGCGGCCTGTTTGTCCTCGGATCCACCAGCTCGGGGAACTCGTGGAGCAGATCTGCCATCTCATTGCCACGCTCGCCGCATCCGACGTAGATGACTATATCGACGTCAGACCACTTTGAGAGCGTCTGCTGCATGACAGTCTTGCCTGTGCCGAATCCTCCGGGGATGGCTGCGGTTCCGCCCTTTGCCAGGGGGAAGAATCCATCGATGACCCTCTGGCCTGTTCTCAGCGGGATTGTCGGAGGCAGCTTCCTCACGACGGGACGCGCCTGACGGACAGGCCACTTCTGGAGCATCGTGAGCTGTGAGCCATCCTCAAGCACACAGACAGTCTCCTCAACCGTGAAGTTCCCGCTGTAGATCTCCTTTACGACCCCACCCTTGTGCTTCGGTGGAACCATGATCTTGTGCTTGATCAGGAGCTGCTCCTGGACAACGCCTATGGGCTGTCCGGGCTTTACCGTATCGCCCTTCTTAACCAGGGGCTGGAACTCCCACTTCTTCTTGTGATCTACACCATCGACGAAGAGGCCTCTGCTGATGAAGTCTCCAGACCTCTCGGCCAGCAGGGGAAGCGGTCTCTGAACGCCGTCGTAGATCTGAGTGAGGATGCCAGGACCAAGCTGGGCCACCAGAGGCCCTCCGGTCTCCTTGACCGGCTCACCAGGCTTGATACCCGAGGTATCCTCGTATACCTGGATGATGTGCTTATCTCCGGAAATGCCGATGACCTCACTCATCAGGCCTTCCTCGCCGACCAGAACCAGGTCGTACATCGAAGCCTTCAGACCAACGGCCTGCACGACCGGTCCGGCGACTCTCTTTACTCTTCCTACTTCCATAAATCGACACCTATTGCCCTTTTAATCTTCTCTCTCATCTCTGTGCTTTGCTCGGTTCCGATAGCGATAACAGTAGGCCTAACGGAGTTAGATAAGGTCGACTGCAGCCTCTTAGGAAGCCTGTTATAGTCATTCTGGTGCAGGACCAGAATTCCTACTTTCGGATCAGCCATTACCTCATTTATCTTGTTTATCAGCTCCTCTTCCGAGGTGGCCTCGTAGGCTTTCTTGATTCCTGCGAGGCTGAATCCGATAACCGCATCACTATTACCTATAACTGCAATCTCCATTATGCCACCACCATCTGCTCCTCGATGAGCTCGTTAGGCAGTCCAGCCTCCTTCCCCCTGACGATCTTCCTGATGTTGGCAACCTCTGTCTCCTTTGTGACTATGTAGCCAAGCACAGGCAGGATCGACAGCGGATGGTAGTTGGAGAGGGACCAGGCGTATCTGATCAGATATGCCTTCAATCTTGCCTCTATTCTGCTCACGCCATCGAGGTCTGCGGTCGCCACATCTGAGATTGCGCTCCAGAACGGATAGCCCTCGAGCCCCCTGACGAAATCCGCGTAGGGCTGTCCTGCCATCCGGCTCAGCTCCTCGCCGAGCTTGCCGCCAGGTATCAGGTTCTCCTGAACGATGCTAGCCTCGATTCCAGCCTTGTTCATGCGGAAGAGGGTTATGAGGTTCTTGATATCGATCTCTCTCCTCACGTACTTGAGAAGGAGACCGCCGCCGACTGATAGCGTCCCGCCCACAGCACGCTCCATCCTGAAGTAATAGAGCTTGTCAAGGGCGTTCTCCACAGAGGCGAGGAACTTCCCGTCGTACTTGGAGAGAGCCTCAGCGAAGTCCGTGCCCTCGAATGCGGCTATGACATCATTGATCGAGTCCTTCTTGGCAAGCCCCTCCAGGAACTCCCTGTCCAGCTCGCCCGCAGGCACTATGTACTTCATTATCTCAGAGTCGCTGGCTCCATAGAACTTCCCGCGGAGGATCGTCTTTATGTTCCAGATGTCCCAGCGCCTCAGGTACTCCAGTATCAGGAACTGGGGCTCGTCTATCGAGACCTCAAGGAGCTTCCTGTAGGTCTTTGCCAGATTTGCAAAGGTCGCATGCTCGATCAGCTCTGCACCAGAGTAGTCCTTGGCCAGAGCATCGATCTCCTCCTTGTACTGGGTCTCTTCGAGGTATCTTGCAATCTCTGGTATATCCATGTTCAGCATTCTGGCATACATCTCGTTGGGTATGAGCTTGGTCTTCATCGCCCTTACCCTGCCCGTGATGTATGCGTACTTCACCGGTTTTCCGAACTTCGGCAAACGTAGTACTGGCATCGCTCTCACCCGAACAAGAGCTTGGAGACCTCTTTGACCTTGGCGTTGAATATATCCCGCGCTAGAGTCTCATATGAGAGATCGAACCTCACTGACCCATCCTTGCTCTCGACCACCACGCCACCGATTATATCCAGCGTGCCTCCGTAATTGGGGACAAGAGAGGATACAAAGGCCTGATCTCTCTTGTTGGAGTAGACCTTCATATCCTTGAGATCATAGGGCTCCAGGAGCTTCTTTATAAGAGCCTCGTTCTTGTCCTTGGGCAGCTTTGCGACTGCATCGAGGAACTTCGTCCTCACCTGCTCAAGGAGTTCCTTGTGAACGTTCAGCTCAGCCCTCTTGAGCTCCAGGTTTGCGCTGGACATCTCCCTGCGCACAAGAGCCTCTATGTCGTGCTTTGCCTCTCCCTCTTTCCTGGACTTTATCTCGGCGGCACGTTCTCTGGCCTCACTAAGTATTCTGGCAACCTCCTGCTCGGCCTCCGCATTTATCTGGGCGACCTTGCTCTTGCTTGTTGCCAGAATATCCTCAACCACTGCATCTAGTGCCATTGCCTCTCACCCTTTTGGATGGGGGTGCTCAGAGTAACGCGGCGAAGGGTGACCAGGCGAACATCAGGATCAGCGAGACGGCAAGCCCGAAGATGATCAGCGTCTCGGGCAGCAGCATCAGGAACAGGCCCTTGCCCAGGAATCCAGGCTCCTCTGCAACGACGCCGACGACGGCGGCTCCGATGCCCTGCTCACCGACACCCGCACCGATACCGGCAAGCCCAGTCGCAAGACCTGCACCAACTGCCAACAGCCCATACATTACTCCTGCATCCGTTATAGCCATATTCCTCAAACCTCCTTACTATTATTATAACCATTCAGTGTGTTTTGTTCGTGTCCCGTTATACCTTCAGATACCTCCGGACATGTCCGAAGGGACTGTACTCAACTCCACCACCATGCTGGCTGTAGAACTTGGTGAACATCTCGACGTAATGCAACCTCAGGGGGTGCATGAACGGAGACAGTATACCAAGCAGCAGGTTGATGAAGTGCACCACAAGCAGCACGATGACTCCCACGATGTAAGCGACCATCGTGAGGTGCTCACCGCCGCTGAGCATCGGCATGATGACGCCAAAGGCCAGCTTGTTGGCTGCAAATGCGACACCAACTGATGCGAGGCCAATGGCCAGAAGCCTCAGGTAGGATATAAGGTTGCTCACATAGAACGGAAGATGCGTGGCACCCATCACACCCTCTGGGCCCATGACCATCATGACGATAGCCACCACAACAAGGAGCCCCATGAGATACACCAGGGGCATGAAGCCCAGAACCAGGCCGAGAAGCAGCAGCGCAAAAGCCACCTGGAAGATCAGCACCGGAAGCCGCTCGAAATACGCGTGCTTCTTCTCACCATAATTGAGCTCTGTCTTGACGCCGAGTATGGAACCGATTCCACAATGGAGAACACCGATGAAGATACTGACACCGATCAGCATCAGCACCGCATTAGTGGCCAGCCTGTACAGCGGGAACATTCCCATCGGGCCGATCCTGCCAAGCGGACCGAAGACACCCTCGCCGAAGAACCTTCCGGATTCCTCCAGCGCCAGTATCTCCTCATGCGGCAGCTGCCCGAAGATCTTGCCCCACAGGCCCATTGGCCCAAAGATCTCGCCGAAGATCAGGCCGAAGATTATAGACCAGACGCTTGCGATCATCACGATGTTTATCAGCTGTGTCCACCCTTCAGTTCTGAACTTCTTCTTCAGCATCATGAGCACTAGTATTATCATGATGCCATATCCGACGTCGCCGAGGATCATCCCGAACATTATCGGGAAGAACACGAATATCAGAAGCGTCGGATCGAACTCCTTGTACTCGGGTATCGCGAAAAGCCTGGTTATGAGCTCGTAAGGCTTCACAATCCCGGGGTTCTCGATCTTTGTGGGTATATCCTCGCCCTTCTTCTCGACCAGCTCCTCCATCTCGCTCTCAGAGAGTTTCTCAACGTGTATTCTGCCGCCGGTTGTGCTCTCAAGCGCGCTCTTGAGCTTATCATAGTCCGCTGACGGAACATAGCCATCTATGACAAACGCGTTCTCGCTTGTTGCAAACCTGAGAGGCGCATCGGTCTTCTGGGTCTGGATGCTCAGGTACTCATCCGCAGCTAGTATGATATCCTCATACTGCTTCTTCAGATCCTTGAGCTTCTTCTGCAGTGGCTCCTTCTCGGACTCCAGCCGCTTTATCTCCGCCTCCAGAGTGGCTATGGCCACATCGGGAGCTCCGGTAAGCTTTGGAACCGAGATCTCTGCAAACCCATGCTCAGCAAGGACCGCCTGAACCTCAGAGGCCTTCTCAACGGGCACGAACACCGCAACCACATTGGTGTTCTTGACGCTCCCTGTGAAGACCTCGCTCTTGGGAGCGACCTTTGCGACATCGGCATCAACTGCAGACTCAACCGTTCCCACGAAGACCGCCAGGGTCTCGTAGCCTGAGTACAGCTCTATGGGCAGGTCGATCGCCGCCAGTGGCCGAAGCGCATTGATCTGATCCTGCTTTGATTTGACCTCAGCCTCGATCGCAGTTATGCGCTCATAGGTGGAGGTCACATCATTCGCAAGCCTTCCCAGCAGATCGTCCATCTGGGATACTATCTGGGACTCCGCAAATCTGACATCGGGAGCCTTTGGCTTTATATCCAGATATCTCTCAATCGATCTGAGCTTTATGAGGTTCTCGGAGAACTCCTTGCCTTTGCCCATCGTCTTGCCCTGCTCAAAATAGTCTGCCCCACCTGTGTAGTTGACGATGTGCATGAGGTTGAGCTCATGGAGCTTCTCCACCACAGACTCCATCACATTCTTCGACCCGGCGACGACTACACGGCTCATCTCAACGGGTCTAAGCATGCAACAACCCCATAAACTCCTTTAGCATGTATTCAACCGCCTTGTCCAGTTTTGCGCTTGCACTAGACCTCAAGGCATCGACCTTTCGCATGCCCTCGCTAATAACCGATTGCTTCTTGGCCTTAACTTCGCCCTCCGCCTTGGCGAGTTCCTTCTCGTAGAAGGCCTGTGCTTCGGATTCAGCTGTACGCACTATGTTCGCTGCTTCGGTAGTGGCATCAGCGATGCGTTTTTCCTTCTCCTGCAAGGCCTGCTGGACACTGGCCTTCGCATCCGCCTCTGCCTGCTTGATTCTCGACAAGATCTCGTGTCTCGCCATCTGATCCCTCACTACATCCATGCTGTTTTTCAAACAGCGCGCGTCGCTTGATTCGTGACAGACTGTCAATCCATCCCCATCTACGAATATAAAACCTTCGGTTTCACTCCCCTGGAGCTAGCTCGAACCCCATCGCTCAAGCGCGCGCTCGAGCTCTTTGTGGCTCTTCGCATACTCACTCACCGGTACGCCGCTCAGCCACGCCTCGACTGCCTGGACCATCGCCCTCGCCCCGGCGGTCGTTCCATCAGGATGCCCGTGTACGCCACCACCAGCCTGCACTATGCAGTCTCTGCCGTAGCCGTCCAGGTTGCCTGCGACCTTTCCGGGATGTATGCCGCCTGAAGCCACCGGGAAGACTCTTTTCAGGCCATACCACTCCCCACGCAGAGCATCCCTGCACTGGTTGTTCTCCTCGATATCGCTGGCCATCTTGCCAACATAGCTGCCGGTGTGCAGATTAGTGCCTCCCGCCATCCTCACGAGCTTCGCTATGACAAGCATCGATATGCCATGCGCTCTGTCCCTGGTCAGCGCTCCGTGCATTGTTCTGTGCACATGTATCGGCAGATTCACTCCTCTTGCGAGCACCTCGAGCGCAGAGAAGCCAGCTGTCAGAACATCGACCATGAGCATGTTCGCACCACGGTCGATCGCTCTATCTGCCCTTTCCAGGATCGTGTCAGCGCCAGCTGTGACGTTGACAGCGTAGAACGCCCTCTTTCCGGTCTCGCTCTCGACCCTGTCAAGCTCCGCCATGACCTCCTCGACCCTTTCTTCCATCGGGCAGAAGCTCTGGTCCGTGAGGGTCTCATCGTCCTTGACTAGATCGAGACCGCCTCTCACAGCAGCCCCTGCGACCTCCGCGGTCTGCCTGGGATTCAGCCCGACCTTGGGCTTGACTATCGTGCCGACGAGAGGCCGATCGTGCACATTGATGATCCTCCTTGCCTCATCTATCCCGAACTTCGGGCCGCTGTGCACCCTGACCAGCGACTCTGGAAAATCGACATCCATCAACCGGACCTTCTTCAGAGCCTCCAGACCGAAGAGGTTGCCCGCGATAACAGAAAGATACTGCGGTATGTTCCCCGGCTCGAAGAGCTCCACAGGGAATTCTATCTCCACGGTATTGCCATCTATCGAAAGAACCCTGGCCGCCAGATCGCTCTCAGCTCCCTTCACCTCTGTCCATGTCCCCGTCGACTGCTCAGCAGCTATCGCCTCAGCAGCCTTTCTCATGGGAAGGTCAGTCTCGACGCGGTAGCGCGCCACAACATCTCTGTGCATCGTATTCCACCTTCTCTGATGAACTGCGCCGCAGGGAGATCATCCTTCGGGCGTCCTCGACTTTCTCCCTCAGCTCCACAAGATCCTCAAAGCACCCCATACCCAGATGTATCGCTCTCAGATGCTTTTATAGCTGCCGATGCGGATCAAATAAATTTGGCCTAATCGATGATCTGCTCCACCTGAGGTGCTGGTATGGCAGTATGATCTCGAAAAATAACGAGTGCGTTCGGCACTCGCCTCCATGAGCCTGAGTTGCCAAACGCGCATGGTCTAATAAAATTATCGCTAAAGTCTGGAGGTTACCTTTCCCATTCCCAGTGTTCAGGCCCCATGTAGTCGTAGACGCAGCATGCCACTACCGTTGCTTTCGCTTCATCGCCGCTGAGAGTGGCATAGTGATACAGCTCATGGAGAAGCGTGATGGCGTCAGCACTTCCAGTATGACCATCGCAAGATCCTCCGCCTGTGCATACAGCAATCCAGTTGCAGTCGGGATGCCCATCAGCGTGGAATGTTCTCCCGTACACGCAATCGCAGAGGGCGCGCCTGCCTGACGGAAGCGTGCCCGGCCTGTACCCTCGCGGAAGCGTGTACGGCTTGATATATATCAGGACGTTCTCCATGGCACTTAGAATATCATCTGCCAGACTGCCAGTCCCAACACGGCCACTCAGGTAATCCATATCACTAAAATCGGTTAACATGTAGTCCCTGGCATACTCGGGAAGCTCTCCCCTCCCGATCCTCTCCTCTATCGTTCTGTTCCACTCCTCAACGAAATCCGGCAGATCCTCAAGGGCATTGGATCTCAGGCGGGCATCGATATCCTCCAGAAAATTCCTGATGGTCTCCAGCTCGTCCGTATGTATTGTTCCTCCAGCCGGACATCTGGCATTATGGTAGCCCACACCGACTGTGCAGTATATGGTCTCATGATCATACACCTCACCCTCTGCATTTCGCGCATGTAATGTCTGGATGATGGTACCTTGAAGATCTGCATCGTAGATGTACGAGTTGGTGTGGGGCGTAACATGGGGGGAACATTCCCAGCCCCCCACATCTGTAAATGATCCGGGCTCCAGAACCTCCGCGCCTGGATAAGAGATGTAATCTTCCATCTCATCAGCATCTTCGATCTCCCAGCTAAGCTCGACCTCACCCGTGTTTTTCGGCACCGCTGTTCCGGGCTTCACAGCGCTCATTGTGATCACAGGCGGACTGTTACCCTTTATGGCCCGCTGTTCCTGCTCTGTGGCTTCCAGGCAGTGCAGCTCACGCACAAAGATCGGAGACCGTGTCTTCACGACCACATTAGCGATCAATACCTTCTTTTTGCTCTTCGGGTCCTTGCTCCAAAGCCTGATCCCGCCTGTATGCCACCCACTGAGAGCTATTGGCCATCCGATATCCGTTTTCCCGAAACTGTATGGGATTCTTGCATAGCCATTTGCTTTAATTTTGAGTGTTCTGTACTTCTCAGGTACGGAAAACGCTTTACTGCCTCCAAGCTCGACTGTCAGCTTAACGTCTTTTTTGCCGGTGTTTTTTAAAAGCAACGCGTTTGAGCTCTTCTTGATTGTGAGCCCTTTCGGATAGGATGAAACTTCCACCATGAATTTAGCATCTACCTCAAAATATAAGTAATTTTGGAAGTTTGTATTCTGAACCGCGGTGCAGCAGGAGATGCATGCCAAAAGGATGAATGCTCATGTGGTCGAATCGTCGGAGAGGCGAACAACCTCAACCAGCAGCATTCGACTTCATGTCTTTCTGCCGCTCTTACGTATTCCGCAACTTTGCTGAATGCACTCATTCGCTCGCCAGGCCTTCGACTGCGTCGAAGATAAGTCGAAACGAGCGCACAGCAGGACCGGTGCCTCTGCGGACAAGTTATCAGATGGATGAGAGCGTTTTCTGCAATGTTTACTGGGCCGCCAGATCACAGGATGAAAGCTTTGATGTGCTGTCAGTTTCGTTAAAAATGGGTCGACGCAGGAGGTCGACCTTATCTCATGGTTTCACAATGACCCATTCTCAACCGCTAACATGTGGATCTCACGTCACCTCTCTGTGCAAGACCAGGATGGCAGATGCGAATGACAGAGTGAAGAAAACTATCAGTGCCGTGACATCAGGATAGAGAACATCCATAAGAGTGCTGCCCTTCAGCATAACTGCCCTCAGAGCATCAGTGGCATATGTCAGTGGCAGGATGTACGATACAGGCCTGACGAAATCCGGTATCGACTGAATAGGCCACCACACGCCTGAAAGTATGATCTGCGGTATCACGACCATCGGGATGAACTGGACCACCTGGAACTCACTCCTGGCGAAGTTTGAGAAAAATGTTCCAAGGGCCAGAGCCCCAGCGCCCAGAAGGATGACGATCGAGAGAAGAAGCAGCGGGCTGCCCCTAATGGGGACACCGAAGACGAAGATCACCACAAGCAGCGTGGTTGTGGACTGCAGGAGCGTGAAAAGAGAGAATCCCAGGATGTATCCCGAGACGATCTCCGTGCTGCTCAGTGGCGATACCATGAACTTCTCCAGCGTTCCCTGAGATCTCTCCCTGACGAATGCCACTGCTGCGTTGATGAACGTGAAGAAGAACACCACCAGACCGAGTATGGCCGGCCCGATCGTGTCAGTCATGTCCATATCATAGCCGTATACGTATCTCTCGACGATTGCTGCGCCACTCCCCGGAAGCTCGCCCCTGGCCCCGGCAAGAGCCGCACCTCTTATCGCGCTGGCTATCTGTGGGCTGGTGGCGTCCAGGAGCAGGCGAATCTCAGAGGGCGATATAACCACTGCGCCGTTGAGCCTTCCATCGTAGACGAGCCGCTCAGCATCAGACACGGATCCCAGGTGAAGAACTGTGAAATCCTTCACGCCCTCCAGATATGACCTGAGCGCCGGATGCCCACCCAGATCCACGATCCCGAGCTGGATTCCGCTCATCTCTCCTGAGAGGGCGTAGCCGAACAGCATCATGAGAACTATGGGCGCAAATGTAATCAGTCCGATCGTCCGCCTGTCCCTCTTGAGCTGGCGCACCACTCGAAGCGCGACCACGCAAACACGCCTGATATCCATCATGCTGCTCCTGAGAGTGTGAGAAATGCCTCCTCCAGGCTGGGCTCCCTGAGCCTCATATCAAGAGGCGTGACGATCTCCAGGATCTCTTTTATCTGCACATGCCCATCGATCCGGATCCTGACCAGCCCTCCTGACACCTCCACATCATATCCTTCAGATCTCAGGCGGGACGCGTCGCGCTCCGGATCCGCCAGCCGCAGCTCCAGATGCGTCTTCAGACCTGCAACCCTCAGAATCTCCTCAGGGCTGCCCTCCGCGGCCATTCTCCCAGCACGCATGTATCCCACAATCCTGCACCTTCCGGCCTCGTCCATCATGTGGGTGGTTATGATCACGGTCTTCCCCTCTGACGCGAGCTGATCGAAGTACATCCAGAAGCTCTGACGCAGCGCTGGATCCACCCCCACAGTCGGCTCATCGAGCAACAGCAGCTCCGGTTCGTGTATGAGTGTGCATGCGAGGGAGAGCCTCTGGTACATCCCGCCGCTCAGGGCCCCTGCCAGGCGATCCCTGTGATCAGATAACTCCACCATATCCAGAAGCTCTGCGATCCGTCTCTTTCTCCTCTGGCCATCAATGCCGTAAAGGCCGGCGAAGAACTCCATGTTCTCCTGCACAGTCAGATCCGGATAGAGGGCACGGTGCTGCGTCATGTATCCGATTCTGTGATAAAGAGACCTGACGCTGGAGACGTGTTCCCCGAGGACATACAGATCGCCACCATCAAGGCGAAGGAGTCCCACAATGGCGCGTATGAACGTGGTCTTGCCGGAGCCATTCGGGCCGAGCAGACAGTACGTCAGACCCCGCGGTATTCTGACGCTCAGGCCATCCAGGGCTCTGAGACCACGGAAGGTCTTGACAAGACCACGGGCATCTACAGCCTCCTCTATGCGCCACCCCTCCTCTTTCTGATGATGAAAATGATGGATGCTACAGCAACGATAGGGAGCGCGGCAGCCCAGAGGAAGACGCGCCTCTGGAGATCGATCGTGATGTACACATTCTCAGAGTCGCTCAGGTTGTCCCTGTAGGTGTCGGAGAACTCGAAGAGAATCCTGAGCAGGTAAAGCTTGCCTGGAACTGCGTCCTTTGAGACATCCAGCTTGTAGACCAGCTCTGCGCTCTCACCGGGCTCCAGTCGTGGTAGTGGCGACTCATCCACGCTCACATAGATCCCGCTCTCAGGCCTGAGCCTGGCGACCAGATCCCTGGCTGTATCTGTCCCCACGTTCTTTACGGATATCCTCACGACATTATCACTGGAGCCGGCAGCAAGCCTCTCCGGTTTCACTCCCAGAACTTCAAACTCCACATCGCTTCTTCGCTCAACCCTGAGCTCCAGTGGCACCACCTGGGCTATTCTATCGTACCAGTAATACACATCCGGGCTCTCAGGATGATCCTCGTCGCTCTTAACAGCAACATCTCTCTGATATGTGCAGTTGATCAGCGCATAAATCCTGTATCTCCCAGGACGTGTGTTTTTGTATATCTCAACAGGGAACTCAAGCGGCGCTGAGGTCTGACCCTCACGGATGCTCCCCGGATAGGCCACAGCGCGCCTGACATCTATTGCGCTCCTGTTCTCTGCGACCAGCTCTACAGAGACGTCCTGTGCTGTGGTCCTCTGCCTCTCCAGCTCAAGCTCCCGCTGCGCCGCTAGGATCTCATCCCTCCTGTCCGACGCTGGCTCACTGTTCACCTTTATGGCGGTGACCCTCCCGCGATTGGTCAGGGTCAGAAAAATTGATGTCTGCTCCCCCTGATATACGGACGATCTCTCCAGTGAGACTGTGAGATCCGGCACTCCATATACCTTGTAGTAATCATCCCCAAACATCTCCGGAGGCACCGGAGCGCCGGTATCGAGCGCGGTGGATGTGTAAGAGCATGCGAGCAGAACACAGATCATGTAGACGAGAAACAGTAATCTGGGACGGTCCGATGCAGTTGCTGCATGGCGCCCGAATATCCCGCAGGAGTGTAGTGACAGATCGATGGATGACATCGGAAAGACGATACCGGTTTTCAGGGCGCAGCACACGATTCGCGATCGCTCAGCAGCTCTCAGTGTGAAGCCTCCCTCCATTCCCTCAGTTTCTCTCTTATCAGAAGTCTGCACCTCTCAGGATCTGCCATCACCATCTCACTCTGAACCCACTCTGGCAGATACATCCTGACACCCCCCAGACCCCTTGACGCGAACCTGCTGTCGCACAGGAGTATGACTCCCCTCTCGCTCTCCGCCCTTATGACCCTGCCAGCCGCCTGGAGACCACGATTGATCGCTGGAAGGGTGTATGCTATCAGCGTGCCCCGCTTTTTCCCGTACTTTTGAGTGTAGTAGGAGATGACCTCCTTCTGGATCTCATCGAAGACCGAGAGGGGAAGACCGACAACAGCCACCCCGTTGAGAGCCTCACCCTTGTAGTCTATTCCCTCTGCGAGCTTTCCTCCAGAGACCCCGAGCAGCACAGCGCCATTGCTCCTGCCTGCCCTGAAGAACTCCTCCAGGATCTGAGGGACATCCTCTGCAGATCTGGGCTCTGTGAACACCCGCTTGCCTGCGCCTCGTGCGAATCTGGTGCATGCATCCCGGTACGAGGCCATCATCGGGTATGAGGTGAAGAACACTGCGACGTTTCCAGGCACCTCCTCTATCAGGGCGCTGATATAGCCGGATATCAGATTCCTGTTCTCTGGATTCTCCCTAGCGCTGAGCTGCGTTGTCGCCCTCTCCGCTGCTATGATCAGGCGGTTGCTCTGGGGGAATGGATTTGGGAGGGAGATCTTTCTGGCTCTGCCTGGCTCGCCCAGACAGTACAGCTCGTATGCATCGATCGGCGAGAGGGTGCCGCTGAGCATCAGGGTTGCGTTGACGTTATCGACAACCCTTCTTATCACAGGAGCTGGATCGATCTTAGTAACCTCCAGGCGAGTCCATCTCCTCTCCCCTGACGATGTCGTCACGATCTTTCTCTGGTACGACGGGTCGTGCTCAGCCTCCTCGACCTCTCTGAGGAAGAGAACCATTGTGGCGAGGCTGGGCTGGATATCCCCGTAGAGCGTTTCGTGATCGCTCTCTGCAAGCTTCATCTCCGCGATCGCAACCGCTACATTGCTCAGATAGGAGAGAGCGAGATCTATATCGTCGATGCCATCGTACACGTACTGCCTGAAGAGCTCGCCATCGAGAAGAGTCTCCCCATCCTTCGATCTGGCTTCCCTCGCGGCCATGAACCTCCGGATTCTTGGTATGAGATGCCTGGCAGTCTTCAGGCCCTCCCTGCGCCAGTCGTGGTGCTCCTCTCCAAGCTTCGCCTGGCCCAGCGCCTTCTCGAATCTGTCGATCTCGCGCTCTGCCAGCTCAAGGATCCTAGGCGTGAGCACCCTGGTGTTCATCTCCCTAACAGAGTCGCCGAGGTTGTGGGCCTCGTCCACTATCACCGTCATGCGGTCTGCCTCAAGACCGAGCCACTGGATTATGGCGTCCTGAAAATCCGGGCTGAAGAGGTGATGGTAGTTCAGGATGATGATGTCACTGCTCTTCGCATGAAGCGACATCACCTCATACGGGCAGACGCCTCTACAGGTCTTCTCGAGGGCATCAACAGGGACGATCCTCCTGCTCATCCTCTCTGCAGCATCCACTGCAGCTGAGGAAGACCTGAAGTACACCTTTCCGTTGATCTCGAACGCCTCTTTGCTTCTCAGGTAATGAGGGCAGACGGTTCTCTCCCCAGGAGGCTCATCAGGTATCCCGTCCCTGGCTGGATCGTACACATCGTTGTAACCCTTCTCGATCTGCGATGCCATGTAGTTCTTCGATCCCTCTCTGAGCCTCATGCACGCGAAGTAAATGCTCTCCCCCCAGATCTCAGATGCAAGCGGGCATGCCTTCTGCTTTCCTATCAGGTAGGAGACGGTGGGTCTGTGTCTTGTGTTCGACCAGATCCTGCTAATTTCATCAAGATAAACCCCTATCTGGCTCACGGTCCTGACTGCCACTACGATCTTTCCAGGGGCAGCTGCAAGTGCCGCTGATATGCAGCTCGTCTTTCCTGAGCCTGTGGGCGCATCTATCATCAGAACGCCGTGGTCGCCTGTGGAGACCACCTCGTAGACGGCATCGAGCATCTTGTCCTGATGCGGGCGCAGCGATGGATAGGGGATGTAGTCGAGATACACAGCCTCACTGTGGATCTTCCTGAAGATAAAAGCTTGGCTGCATGGGTTCTGCTGGGCATGCTCGAGACTGTGGCTGGCAGCACAGCGGAACCGCGCACGCTCACGGCGCAAAGTACTGGAAAGCTTAATAAATGTTAGTGGAATTAACAATAAATGGTGGAAAAATGACCCATCACGAGAAGAAGGAAGAGGAGAAGAAGGAAGAGGGCGCCAAGGTTGAGCCTGTAAAGCCTGGCGAGAAGCGTGGCGGCAAGAAGAAGGGGCTCCTCGACACGTGCGTATGAGCAGAACCCTACCCCCTCGAGGGTAGGGGCTGATTGTTTCTTTGAGTTCTCCATCCCGTGGATGAGGGGGTTTGTCTATCGGCCTGTCAGGGGCTTCATGGATCCTGGTTTTCTGCGATTTTTGTGGCTGCTTTGAACCAGCAGTGGGATTGTCTCTCCCTCTGCTGTCCGGTCATTTCCTGCATATTATAAGAGACAAGTCATATATTTATTAATATCAAATTACACAATATATATTATTGCTCCGTGATGCAGATGCAAGCTGATAGGAAGGATAATAACTAACAGCTCGATCTGAAGAAGGAATGTATGCCAGAGGTGGGTGCATCTCCGGGGAGGAGTGCGGGAAGAGAAGCGTATGAGCGATTCTGTAAAAGAGATTTCCATAATCATGATGGACCTGTCCGAATAACATTATTACCTCCTTGCGACGTTATAGTAGAACATAAACATTTTACAGAAGTTGTTCCAGCATTCTATGGCTCTTGTCCATCGCAGGCTTCCAGGTTTCTTATCCTTGCGTTTGAAGTTCACGGTTATGGAGCAGAGCTCTTTGCTTGAAGGAGGAGAATACAGACTCAACGAGGCTTCGGTCACTCTCGACTGTCGTCGAGAGGCTTCAACAAAGTTGAAGCCCCAAAAGATTCGTATCTGACTTTTACGCCAGGCCGGCAGAGTGCGTCTCTGTACCATGGTCCTTTGTCCAGAACGATCTCCTCCGGCTTACACATGCTCAGGACTCTTTTCAAGAATGCATGAGATGTCATGCTGTTTCTTGCTGAGTACACTCTTAGATGGATTATTTTGTTCCTTTGAAGGTGCTCATCAAACAACACACCATCAATCGCCAAACTTGTATCGACTCCTGCCTGATCTAAAAAAATATTATATCAGCAAATTATTATTACTGAAATCCAAACACGACCATACCATATGACCAACCACAAACCTAAGAGAATCCCTAAAAACCTGCTTTTTGATATAAAATAGTATCTATACAGTTACTTAGCGACATGGGCAGATCGCAGAAAAGGAGGTTAATAGGAATACTCCTATAGTATTCCGTATAAGTTGATATAATATTGCACGTCACATAAAATCATCTATAAAGTATGACACATCCATTAGATTTTAAATGGATTTACATGAAGTGACGCAAAGGACTATAAACCAATCCTTAACCGATGACGTATGTAGCGGATTCACTTGATCATTAACTCAAGTACGCTCACAATATCGAGCAAATACCATGTCCCTAAGTTGCCAAGCATATAAGAGCGAATCGGGCTTCGAAGTTTGCTCGAATCGACAGAATATGGACTCTAAGCATCTAAAGCTTTGACGCGGATTGTTTCTTTCTGGAGTAAGCCGCGCCTTCCACAGATGCTGTCGAAAGCAGACGGTACTCCCTGTTGTTTCTGTTCCCCCTCCTGTCGAGAATACCATCCTGGTGCATCCTGGAGAGGTAGGTCGAGACCGTGCTCAGCTTGATATCGTCACGAACAGTCTCATACCTCTCTCTGAGCTGCTGGGATGTGAACCACTGATCGCGGAATTCATATTTTATAAACTCGGCCAGGCTGTCCATCAGCGTCTTCGGCTGTTCTTCAGCAACCGGCCGCGCGCTCTCTGAGATCACGCCGGAGATGTTCAGAATATCCACAATCTTATCCGCGAGCATCTCACGTAATGCCGCCACATCCATGCACTTCTTGTCGAACTCAAACGACATGTTGGCCTTGAGACCATTATCGTCGATCTCTATTGCGATTTTCACAGACAGACCTCACATGTGGATCTGGAGTGCATGTATCATCTGACGGGGCCTCTCCCTGTTACATACACTTCGATAATTCACAATGTGGTCTGGATTAACCTGTATATTATACTTCGCTGCATTCTCAAGATCGACTGGTATTGTGAACAGCTTGATGCGGCCTCTCATCGAGATCCAAGCCCCCGTCTATCTTCATCCGATAAATACACATGCTCAAGACTGTTTCTTAACTCAGATACGTATCTGAAGTACCTCACCGGATGCCCTTCCCATCCGGATTGGATCGGCTGCAGTGTATACTGCAGCACGAGGTCGCTTTCCCGTTGTCCGCCCCCTTCAAAGCGGACATTCATTGCTACTCCCTTCCGCATACAAAGCAGACCTTCAGGCTCCCTTCTTCCAGAAAGTCCAATCTACAATAATTAATCGTGCACCTCCCCAGGTTGCTACCCCTTTTATGCCCGGTGATGGCATTCAGATCGAATGCGATCACGCTCATCAGGCAGTATTTTAGTCCCTTCTTAACACTCAAACATCATGGCACTATGGTATATAAAGTTTACGAGAGTGCTAAGCTGTATATACAAGATAAAAACAGTTTTAAATCGGTATTTTTTGTATTCAGAGGCTTAAAATTCCTATTAGTAGTCTTAATAGTATTCACAGGTCCGATCCAATGTAGATTCATTCATTCACTCCCAGCCTGGTGTGAATCGACACCTGTGAAACGCATGTGTTTTCGCGAACATTCGCCCCAAAAAGGCTTCGCGACAGATGTGTGGATTCACCCGCATGGATGTTAAATGGAGCGGCATGCCTTATGCGCGGTCCCCACGCTGAGAAATGTCTATAAAAATAGTTTTTTCCAGTCCTTCTTCCTCTGGCGCACCTCTTACACACGCCCAGCTCAGGGACGAAGCAATCAATACAGAAGAGACCGCCACAAAGCTGGCATGTGTAGAGCTTTGCAGCCCTGCCACATCCGGCACATATTCCAAAAAGCTCCATAATTCATATCACGACGCCTGATCAGGGGTGTAATACTCCTCCACAAGCCACTCGCTGATCTCCTTGAGATACCTGCGCCTCCGCTCATCCTCAAGAATGGCCAGGTAGATCTCAGGCAAATCCTCGTCAAGATCTTCGTACATCTTTATTTACTTGGCTGGTGGACCATTTAAAGCTGTCGAGCGCATGGAAACCGTCGCGAATGCCGGATGGATGCCAATGCAAAGCCTGACCACTCCATGCATGGGGTCATCTCCGTACCCCAACCTCTATAAACCCGATCCTAGGATGGTGGGATCATGCGAATAACCGTCCTCCGTCTGGGGCACCGCCCTGAGAGGGACAAAAGGATAACGACACATGTGGGGCTGGTGGCGAGGGCGTTCGGTGCCGATGAGATTCTCATAGATGGAAGAGATGAGGGCGTTGTTGAGAGCCTCAGAGACGTTGTGAATCGATGGGGAGGATCATTCAGTGTTGCAGACGGCATCGTCTGGAGGGATGAGCTGAGAAGGTTCAGGGATTCCGGGGGAAAGATAGTTCACCTCACGATGTATGGAAGCAGGATCGATGATGTGATCGGGGAGATAAGATCCTGTGAACGAATAATGGTCGTGGTTGGCGCTGAGAAGGTCCCGCCTGATGTTTACAGCATGGCGGACTGGAACGTGGCGATAGGAAACCAGCCGCACTCTGAGGTCGCAGCCCTTGCAGTATTTCTGGATCGTCTGTTCATGGGCAGGGAGCTGAACAGGGATTTCGGGGGAAGGCTGGAGGTCATACCGGCTGCCAGAGGGAAGGTGGTTCTCGAGAGGAGGTCGTGAAAATCACCTCGCACTTCTCCTCGCTCTTATGTGTTCGCCAAGCTGGAGGCCGTGCAGTGCGGCTGCTGGAAGCGCCCATTCGTTCACCAGGAACTCATAGAGGCGGTGCCGCTCCTGTCAGGCTCTCAGAATGGGCAGGAGCAAATCGATGTGATCAGCATCCCTTTCCAGCCTGCCTGTCTGAAGGATGAGGCCTCCGCCACCCGCTGTATCTGATGTAAAGGAGAATCCGGAGGATCTGATGCGAATACTGGTGATTGGTCAGAGCGTGCGGAACATCGCCATCTCTGCCTTCAGGGCAGGATACTCCGTGGTCGCTGCCGACTGCTACTGCGATCTCGATCTCGTTGAGGCTGTGGAGGCTCACAGGCTCCATATCGAGGATCTACTCGATGCTGAGAGGATAAATGCGATCATCGAGAGCGTCGATCCAGATGCCGTGGTCCTGGGACCGGGCGTTGAGACCGTACGCATAAATGGGTACAGTGTGATGAACAACAGCCCGGACCGGATTCTGAGGGTCTCGGATAAGCTCTGGCTTGCGAGATGGCTTGAGGAGAGGGGGTATCCGCACCCAGACACATGGGATGGGGATCCACCAGACGATCGCAGGATGATGCTGAAGCCGAGGATCGGCGCCGGTGGCTGCGGGTGCAGGATCTTTGATGGAGGCGCAGTTCCCCCTGGTTACATCGTCCAGGAGTTCGTCGAGGGGGTTCCTGCAAGCGCCTCTGTGATATGCGACGGCTCGGATGCCAGAACAATCGCTGTCAATGAGCAGCTCTCAGGAGCAGCATGGCTGAACGCGGATGGTTTCAGATACTGCGGAAACATAACGCCGCTGGATGTGGAGGAGAATACGAGAGGGCGAATCGCCCGCATCGCAGAGGAGATCGTCGCAGGGCTCGGGCTCGTCGGCTCGAACGGCGTCGACTTCATTCTCACAGAAAATGACGCTGTGGTCATCGAGGTTAACCCGCGCTTCCAGGGCAGTCTTGATTCCGTGGAGCTCTCAACAGGGATCTCAGTGTTCCAGGCGCATCTCAACGCCTTTGATGGGCGTTTACCTGAGGTGAAGAGAGAGACGCGCTTCGCAGGCAGGGCTGTCCTCTACTCCAGCGAGCTCATCCGTATAGATTGCGATCTCAGAAGGATAACACCATGCATAGCGGATGTCCCCCCACCAGGATCGGTGATCGGGACGGGGGAACCTGTGCTCTCGATTCTCGCAACAGGCTCCGGTAGGGATGAAGTTATGAGCTGTCTGAAAGAGAGAAGAGATGCGCTCGTTCAGGGCATTCAGCGTAATGTCTCCTGAAGATATGGTTGCGGCTCGAATCGCCGAAGAGATCTTCCGGATCAGGACCATCTCACAGAGGAGGTCTGCCGGGTTGCATTCAATGGATCTCGTGATGTGATAAGCCACCTTCGGATGGTTGAGTATTCCTATTAACCCCCTTTTCTGCGATCTGCCCATGTCGCTAAGTAATTGTATAGATGCTATTTAATATCAAAAAAACAGGTTTTAGTGATTCTCGGTTGTATGGACCAGGCTCTCAGGTTGCATTCAATGGACCTCGTAATTTGATACGCTACCGTGATCCACCCAAGCGATAGCATCGCGATCTCAAAACGACTTCTCATATCTTTGCTTGTCCCATAGCTGCGCCTGCAGCTTCACACAGCATATCCCATTCTTCATATCCACATTTCTCCGATGAGCTCAACGTCTGCGCTCAGCTCTCGAAGTGCCATCGCCAGATTGAAGTCATGGATGTGATCAGTTAACACCCATGGAAGATGATTTAAAAAGAGCGGTCGAGTTTCACGGCCATATGTGCCCGGGTCTCGCGATCGGCTACAGGGTGGCGAAATATGTGATGAACCACTATCGCAGATCCGAGGACGAGGAGCTCGTGGCGGTTGTCGAGAACAACTCATGCAGCGTCGATGCAATTCAGGAGATGCTGGGATGCACCTTCGGCAAGGGAAACCTGATATTCGTCGATAACGGCAAGCAGGTCTTCACATTCTACCACAGGGGCGACGGGAAGGCCATAAGGATCTACTTCAGGGATGAGATCCTGCAGGAGATATTCAGCACGGGAAGAGGTGAGGAGGCGAGATCGAAGGCCATGGAAGCGATACTGAGCGCTCCTGAGGAGAACATACTCTCAGTGAGAGAGGTGGATATCCCCGAGCCTCCGAGAGCAAGGATTTATCCCTCCATAAGGTGTCAGGAGTGCGGCGAGAGCTTCATGGAGATCAGGGGCAGGGTTGTGAACGGCAAGATCGTGTGTAAGGAGTGTTTCTCCCGGCTGACATGATCCCGTGAAACACATCCACGCGATGACAGCTCTGCTGGCTCCACCGGTCCTGTTCGAGCAGTTCCGTCCAGCTGATCACCCTCAGCTGGCTGGCCTCCCCAACAAACCGGATCGATTCAGTTACCGTTCTCCATCCCGCCATCCATGAGATACCGTAAAAGGCCGGGCATTCGTCAGATACAAATACTATACCTCAAGAGGCTGCAGCCAAGGTGAACATATGGCAAAGCAATCGAAAGATGAGGGCATGGAGAGTATAAAGGAGAGCCTGGAGGAGATCGCATCTCTGCTCGCGGAGATCTCGGATGAGATGGCCGAGCTCAACAGCACACTCAAGTTCATAGGGATACCGCTTATCACAGACATGCTTGTTAAGTACAGGCCGGATGTCAGGGACGCGATGGAGCCGATAATCGCTGAGCTTGCAAATGGCATAAAGAGCATGACGACAGAGGAAGAGGAGTGAAAAACTCCCCGGCCTCAACCTCAGCTCCCCTTTCTGTTGTGTGCTCGCATCATCGAGATGCGCATGCAGATGCATCATGCTGCCGGTGAATACCGTTCAGCGGAGCCAGTTCAGTGAATCACGGCCACAACCTACTTTATCTGAATGTTTTGATCCGCGAATTCAGCGCCCATATCCATTTGATAACCTGCAAGATGCACTGGTCTGCTATGCGCTCGTGGAGAGCGGACGGATGCTTCCAGTGACCAGACCGCTGCCCCAAGTCGCTAAGCACATAAGAGCGTTCACAGCGAATCGAGTGTGTGCTGGACAGGGGGCTTTCTAGCCCCCAGGCAGCGCTCCGCTGCTCTTGCGACAGTTTCCCTGTGTTCTGGAAGTGTGTAGACGCCGAGCCTCCAGGTCGCCCTGTGTGCGTCCTCCAGCATCCTTATCACAGGCGAGACCTCGCGCAGCTGCAAAACATCTGTGTTGATCATCACCGGGAACCTCCCCTCCGGGACCTCAGGGACCGGCGGGCTGTCCAGGAGCACGTACCTCTGATCGACGCCAGCCTCTGATGCTATCTCCTCTGCAAGCCTCCTTTCACTTCCAGCCTTTGGCACGAACTCCAGGGACTCTGCGCCGACGTAGAGCGCCCTCTTGAAGAGCCGCCTGGTCTTGATTCGCTCTGAGATCTCAGCTGCATACCCTCCCGCGGATCTCATGGCCGCAAAGAGCTCGAAGTCATCCATTCTCAAAAGTGATGAGGGGTCATAGCGGAGATCCTCTACCATGCATCTCAGCGCACCTGCAACCATGCACTCGGAGATCCTGCATACGTGGTGCTGATACACAGTGGGCTGCATGAGCAGTCTTGAGAGCAGAAGTGACTCTGCGGCATGCACACCCCCGTAGTCGATCATGAGCCTGCCTCCTGACAGGTGCATCCTCTCCATGAGCCTGAGGTGGTCAAACACACCATAAGCGACGCCCGTGTAGTGCGCATCTCTTATGAGATAATCCATCCTGTCCACATCTATCTCGCCTGAGACTATCTTCCCCAGCTCTGTCCCGCCTTTTATGAGCCTCTGTATCTCCTCAGGCGTTATCCCGTACTCCTCAAGGCGGGTGCGGATCTCCTCAGATCTGAGCAGATCCATGATGCTCTCGTGCCCGCGGCGAAGGTACCTGGATAGTATCGGCTCAGTCACATGTGAGAGGGGACCGTGGCCGATGTCATGGAGAAGCGCCGCAGCCCTTATTTTCATCGCGTCATCATCGCTGAGCCCCAGCCGGTCGCTGAGGATCACAGCAAGATGATACGCGCCCAGGCTGTGCTCGAACCTGGAGTGAGAAGCTCCTGGATACACGAGAGACGCAAGCCCGAGCTGCCTGATCCAGCGAAGCCTCTGAAGCTGTGGGGCGTCCAGCAGCGATAGACAAAGACCATCTATCTTCACATACCCGTGAACAGGATCCCTGATCTCCACCATGCAATCACCCATGGTGCAGCTTATAAATAATAGCATCCAATGGTCAGACGATGAGTGTAAGCAGAGGTGCTGCCCTGATTGTGATGATCTTGGTCTCGGTCTTCCCCGCACAGGCAGCAGGGATCACCGGGCTCTGGGACTTCAGGTACGATGTCGCATGGTCTACCACATCTGATATGCTCGGAGGCTCGATCCTTTCCATCATTCAGAACGGTGGCGTGATAACAGGAGATGCATACATCGAGGAGCCGGAGCAGATGGAGGGGAGGATCACGGGCACATATGCCCCGCAGGGCTTCGAGATCACAGCAACAATGTACAGGAGGCGTGTTCTCATAATCTCCCTCAAAGGCAGCAGCCAGGATTCTGGGCTCCTGAGAGGCAGCTTCGTAGCAGCAGCATCAGATGGCAGAGCATGGCGGGGCAGCTTCATAGCCACGCTCACAAACCCGGATCCCCACTTCCTCGGAAACATCACATCGGTTTCAGGAAACCGTGAATCTGCGACAGAATCCAGAGAGACTGCGGTTGCTGCCAGCTCCACAAAAAGCAGGTTCTTCGAGATACACTACTCAAGGGATGAGACGATCTACCCGAGGCCTGTGATGTGATGCCCGCACAATCCCTTCAGCAGTGCAGAGAGGTTCGAAAAATGCTTTAGTATGGATGTCTGAGAGCGCTGAGTTTATATGGACATCCAATCATCTTAAAATATATGAGTGGGAGTCAGTGCAAGGGAGTCGATCTCATGAGATCTTTACCGACACTTGTTGCGCTTTTCGTGCTGCTTGCAGCTCCTGCCTGCGCGATATCGGTCTCCGTGGACACTGCCGGCAGCCATGGTGCGGCAGCAGCACATGGCACGTACAGCCTCAGTGACGATGCATCATTCGTCTCGCACAGCACGCTTGGAGATGGAACGCTTAACAGGCAGTCTGCGGCTGCTGGAACAGGCGGCAACATGATCAAAGAGGGCGTATCCAGCGGATCGGGCTCTGTGAGCAGGACAGTGGCATCTGATGGCGCGCTGGGCTATGCGGCCAGTGACGATGCCTCTGGCGGAGAGGTCGCGTCCGGAATGCAAGCATCGCTCAGCGGATCTGCAGGGATGTTCTCAACGGTCTCCAGCGGCGGCGAGAACGAGATGACAGTGGCTGGAGGATTCCTGGGAGATGGCGGGGATATGAGCGTCTCGCTCACATCCGTGGCCGCGGATCAGGCAATGACCACAGGCCAGGCCTCAGCCCTCGGAACTCAGTGCTTCAACGGCGAGCTGACCCAGGGAATACTCGGCCAGGACGCCGCTGTCAGCGTCCACGCGCTGTATGCCTCAGATGGCAGGAAGATGGGAGAGTTTGGCGTAATCGCACAGAACGCAAGAGGAAAGGTCGCAACGGATTCTGAGACTTCGGAGCCTACATACATCCTGACCGGATATCGATGGATAAACAATCCAGGTATAGATATCATAGTATCCTCCAACATCAATGATTTACCAGCCGGGATTTCTGCAGATCGTGTGAAATCGCAAATTCAAGCTGCAGAGGGTACTTGGGATGGTGCAGCTGCGGAGAACCTTTTCGACCCTGTCAACACCGCTGCAAAAGGCTTCAACCGGAATTTTGCATTGTATTCCAAGCGAGATGGCAAAAATGTGCATATGTGGACCTCCAAAGGTCTATCCACGAACACAATAGCGATGACCGTTACATGGTACACAACATCTTCTAAGGTAAAAGGTGCAGACGGTAATTCCTACAACAGAGCAGTGGAGTCCGACTGCTGGTATAACAACAGACTGAACTGGCGCATCGATACAAGCGCTGGTGGTGGAGCTGGTACCAACACCTATGACATCCAGACCATCGCCCTCCACGAGCTCGGACACACGCTGGGTCTGGCGGATCTGTACGCCTACAATAACAGAGACAAGATCATGTACGGATACAACGACGGGACCTCGCGATGGACGCTGGGCACAGGAGATATCGCAGGAATTCAGAAGCTATACGGTACCCCCTCCTAACTGAAGGGGTCCCCTTCTCTTTTCATTCTGCACGTCTCATTGTTTTACGTCTCTCATGAAACTGCTTTGTCTGCATTCTCAAACCTCCGCCCCCTCTCGCAGCTCCACCGCCACGCCGCGCCTGGAGGCGACCATCTCCCATCCGCTCATCCTGGCCCTTCCTGTCCCGAGGAAACGATCGCTCACAACGATCACCTCATCCCCGGGCCGGATCTGCTCGTCAGCCTCGACCACCCCCGGCGCAAGAACCGATCCTCTGGGGATGAAATCACCTATGCAGACGTTGTAGACGTTGAGCGGCAGCAGCCTCCGCGCCCCCTCCAGCGTGAGCGCAGGCCTGCCGTTGCTGATCGATGCGAGCGATCTCCCTGATGAATCGAAGAGCCTGTTCCCCTTAACCCTCGCGCCCTGAATTAGAGCATCTCCCGCACCGGCTCCGAAGCAGTAGTCTGCCTTCGCCCTGAACTCCTGGAGCCTGAGGTTCCAGATCGGCCTTGCATCCGTGCACGCCACCTCCAGCGCCTCTCTGAGCCTCTCAAGCTCCTCCGGCCCTGTTCCCCCACCTGTGTATACCGCGTCGATCCCGCCATCACGAAGCGCCTCGCAGAGCTCTCCTTCAAGATGCGCAACGATGCGTGAGTACCTGTGCTTCTCCAGGTACGATTTGAGGGAGTTGATGACCCACGCCCTCTCCTCTAAATCCCACACGCCTGTCACGGGCGTGTCGTAGTGCGCCGCCGGGTACACATCCTCGAGCTCCCTTGGCACTATCGCGAGCGGCGAGGTCAGGATGAGCTCGTGGACGAATCTCCGCATCCCTCCCATGACAGAGCGGAAGAGCCTGTGGCTCCTCGACTTTGAGTAGGGCTTCCGGGCAGAGCATGGAAGCAGGAGAAGAACATCGCTCTCCGGCGGCCTGTACCTGGTGAGCACTCTGCTCACGAATCGCCTGACCTCAACCCTGTGGAGCGACTCGGATGTGTTCGCATACATCACACTCCCCCTGTGCGTCGGCGTCCTGCGCTCCAGGTACCGCTCCTGCATGTCCGCCAGCCGGAGCGCCGCAGTCATCCACGGCACACACCTGACCTGGCGCTCCACGTAATCTCTCAGAGTGCCAGACCTGATGCACTCCCTGACCCACACCAGCTCCTCCTCGAGCTTCAGTATGTTGTGTGCTGCTGTCTCTCCGGAGGAGCAGTGCTCGCACCTGCACGGAATCTCAGAGATCTCATCTCTCTGGAAGACTCCATCCCTTGTATGATACCTGCCGTAGTGGCCGTCCATCTCCACCCTGACAGAGTCAACGATATCCACGCCCAGGTACACCAGCAGTGAGAGATTCGATGGGGTTGCGAGCGCAGGGGTGTAGAGCGCGGAGTCGGGGGGTATCGATTCACGTATACCTATCAGCGTATCGACCAGATCCCTCGCGCCTGCGATGGTCCCGGCCGCCCTGAGAACATACACGTCCGCATCCTTCTGAACGTCTCTCTGAACAGAGGAGATGTCTGTGACCAGAGCCCTTGGCCCCTCGATATCCATATCGATATCCTGAGCCACATCTGATGGATGCGGAAGAATGACCAGCCTCCCCTCCGGCAGGGACCCCGCCAGGGATCTCATGGCATCCCTCGCCTCGTCGAGGTTCCTGTACCTGAAGACGCTCCCAGCGCTCACATAGTCCTCTGGCGACAGGATGCAGGGCGTTGTGATGTTCCGATCGAGCACCAGCCTGCCAAGGCGCGCCGGACCGTCCCTTCTTAGGACCTCAAAGAACCGCATCCCTGCAGCCCTCCAGGCAGCTTATCTCTACATGGAACTCCGCCCCCGGGTTCTCCCTGATGAGTGATCGCAGCGTATCTAGCGCCTCCTTTACCGCACTATCATCCATCTCATCTGGCAGCTCAGCGTTCAGCGGGTACATCTCCTCCAGTCCCAGCGGGTAAGGCCCAAAAGGAGGCAGGAAACCCAGGATGTGATCATACCTGGTGCGATCCTCCTCTTCGGGATGCCTGTCCGTCACCAGGACCTTTCCCCTTAGCTCCAGCCGGCAGATCCTGTTACGGTAGCGTATGACCTCAGGCCTCCTCGCAGACTCGGTGCTGAGATAGAACAGAGTCGTTTTCGATACACGGTCAAGCCTCTCCAGATACTCCGCATATCTTGATAGGTGTTTGAAAGCCTGATACATCCTCGGATGGGATCTGCATCTTCTCTCGAGATGCTCCCAGAGTGATCCCTCGTGGATGCTCTGCCTCACAGCCCTGAGCTCCTGGAATGATGCCAAGAGGTTGTGACGGGCGAGGAGCTCCACCCTCTTTGGGTCATCGTTGAGAGATGCAGGCGTGTGTTCTCTGCACACATCGCAGGAGCACGGCAGGTACTTCAGCTCAGAAAGCCTGTATGTGCCGGTGGGTGTGAGGTACCTCCCATCACGGGCGTAAAGTGCGTATGCCGCGGAATCGAAGAGATCGCACCCCAGGGCTGCAGCAAGTGCGAAGACCATTGGATGGCCGGCGCCAAAGAGGTGCACAGGCACCCCCGGCCCCAGGCCGATCTTCGATGCGACCACAACATCGACCAGCTCCGTGAACCTGTAGCTCTCCATGAGCGGGACGACCGCGCCGATCGGGTACACGTCAAAGCCCATCCCCCTCAACCTGCGCGCAGCAGATTCTCTGAGATCGGGGTAGATGCCACCCTGCACAGGCCCTGCAATAAGGAGGTCCTCTCTCCTGTGTGCCACCGCCTCCCTGAGCCGTCTCTCTGTCTCTGCGAGCTCCCTCCCGGCCTGCTCTCTCGAAGCATCAGGAGCGGTTGGTATGTCCAGAGGTACAGAGATGTCGGAGCGGATCTCCTGCTGGAACTCGAGTATCTCAAGCGGCTCCACGTCCACATTACCGTAAACGGAGAGCTGGAATGCGCCCGAGTCTGTCATAACCGGCCCATCGAACCCGAGAAGACCATGGACCCCGCGCTCCAGCGCCGTCTCCCTGAGGATCGGGTCCTGGTGGATGATGTAGCTGTTTGTTATGATCATATCAGCACCGAGATCGACCAGCTCCTGGGGGCTCAGCAGAAGTACGTGTGGATTCACCACAGGCATGAGCGCCGGCGTCTCCACAGTGCCGTGTGGCGTGTGCAGCCTCCCTATCCTGCCAGCCAGGTCTTTGTGTAGAATCTCAAAGCAGCCCTGCATGTGCAATCGGCTCCACGGATAGACATAAATAGGTTGGGACCGATGGCGGTACAAAGCCAGATATTATGGGGGTACATCAAAATATGAGATGTATGGCATTATTACTACTGCTGTGCCTGGTTGGGGGGGCAGCTGCTGATGCCATGTCCGAGCCTCAGTACAGCAGAAACCAGCTGATCTACCTCAACGGTCCGGACACAGGCAGCTTCCAGCAGGATGTTCAGAATTACTGGAACACATATATCGAGAAGGGTACAGGCAGCACAGAGGCCAGCAAGAGCATGAGCATATGGTTCAACACATTCCCGCTCAAGTTCGAGAGCCCGGTCAAGCTTGGAGAGACGACATTCGCAATGGGCACAACCACTGCGAGAAACGTCAGCCCGACAGTCTGGACGAGCATGATGCTTGAGAGGGAGACTGTATACAAGTTCGGCCTCGATCGGAGCTCAGCATACATGCCCATCTCGCTTCCCTCCAGCTTCCAGATAGTGGAATCGGGAAGCACCTCAGCACAGGAGTCGCAGGGGCAGGTAATCACACAGAGCATAATCTCAAAATTGGGGGTGTGAGATACGCGCCCGACGGGCGCTGCTCACAATTTATGAGGCCAGCCTTCACGACCCTGACGCCAGCTGGAAGGGATCAGAGTTGGAATCCCCTGGCACTCTGATTAAGGATTTAAAGAGATCTTTTCAAATTGCGACAGCCTGACCACACAGAGCTGCTCCTACTTCTCCTGCATCATGAGTTTCAGGTTCTGCAGAAGCTTCTCGTAGGTTGCCCTGATGTGCTCAGGTATCACCCGCGTGTCAGCGAGAACGGGCATGAAGTTCGTATCGCCCTTCCATCTCGGAACGATGTGAAGGTGGATGTGCTCCGCGATGCCTGCGCCTGCCACCTCGCCCATGTTTATCCCCAAATTGAACCCATCCGGCCGCATCGTTCTCTGGAGCAGGGATACGCACAGATCAGCAAGCTCCATGAACTCCTGAAGCTCATTCCCGCTCCATCCTGATAGCGTTGATGTGTGACGGTAGGGAACAACCATCATGTGACCGTTGTTGTACGGAAAAGCATTCATTATCACAAAGTGGTTCTTTCCACGGTGAAGTATCAGGTTCTCGCGGTCCTTGTTCTCTCTGGGCTTCTCGCAGAAGATACAGCCCTTTCCCTTCTCGCTCAGTATGTAATCGATGCGCCAAGGCGCCCAAAGAACGTCCATCCGTCGCCTCCCTTTACGCCGGCTTCTATGCAGCCTAATGCCGCATCCCGCGCTCAGAAATTTTCAAGATCATGTGTTCTTGCGGTCAGATGCCTCCCTCTCAAACACCACCCTCCGCCCCTCTATCCTCGGCCTCCCCTCGAGAAACATCTTGATGGCCTTGGGATACGCCCTGTACTCCGCCCTCTGGATCCTGGCCTTGAGGCTCTCATGTGTGTCATCCGGTTTCACCGGAACCGGCACCTGGTACACGATGGGGCCATGATCGACCTCCTCATCAACGATGTGTATCGTCGTTCCGGTCCATCTCACCCCGTAATCCAGAGCCTGCTGGAAGGCATCCACTCCTCTGAATGAGGGCAGAAGCGCGGGATGTATGTTCAGAATCCTGTTCCTGTAGTGCCGCACAAACTCAGGCGACAGGATGCGCATGTAGCCTGTCAGAACCACCAGATCGACCCCTGCATCATCGAGCCTTTCGATGAGACGCCTGTCATACTCCTCTCTGGACAGGCCTTCCGGATCGATGAACTCAGCCGGAACGCCAAACTCCCTGGCTATTCTGAGAGCTCCAGCGTCCGGCTGGTTGGTCAGGACAATAACCACCTCTGCCCTCAGGTAACCTGATCTGGTGGCCTTTATTATGTACCTGAGATTCTCTCCGCGCCCTGAGGAGATAACACCAATGCGCGAAAGGGGCGTCGAGCCGGTAAAGGTATCACTTTCCAAGTACGATCTCTATCGCAGAGACGTTGGTCTCCCCTCTATCCGTGTTCAACGTCTCGGTCGATATCTTTATGTCCTTTACCACAACATCGCCCAGGAACCTGCTGCGTGAGACCTCAGCGACATCAACAGCTCTTGAGATCGCACGCCCTCTTGCCATTATCCTGACTTCCTTTGCACCGCTGTTGAACTGGGTCACTACAGCTAGTACATAGTTCATCACTGGTTTATTGCCGACGAACACCACATCATCTTCTGCCATGGTTGGTCACCACCTTGGAACTAACTTCACAGTGTTTGATGGTATCATAGCCAAGCATCTGATGCCTGACCAATCCGCTGATCCGGCGAATAGGCACTATCACTTGGCCAGGAGCCCGTCCTCGCCTGTCGCCACGGACAGAGCATCCATGGCCTGGATGATAGGACACCGCCATTCAGGATGGATCTCATGAGATATATAGACTGTGGTGTCCCGAAGGCCGGACGGAGATGTTATATCATATTATTTTCACAACCAACCAGAGCGGGACGGTGGGCTTCGATATTCAGTAGGCTCCGCTGTCGCCGTGCTTTGGATACCAGTGATGAGGGCGAATGTGAAGGTCCAGGGAGAGATCCCGGGTGTGCAGAGAACTCTCCTGTCGTGCATGCTGAGGGCGTGAGCAGATGGATGATAACTGTCATGACGACTGGCCGCCGGTTCGCGGAGATTACAGGATTGGTGACAGGGGACGGGGCGTCGCAGTGGTCACGCTCGCAAGCAGGCTGGATATCAGAGGAGCAGCCATAGTCGGGACATGCAAGACCGAGAATCTGGGGGTGGAGAAGATCGTGGCGAACATCATCTCCAACCCGAATATAAGGTATCTGATCGTGTGCGGCGCCGAGTCGCGGGGTCACCTGCCTGGCGACGCGATAGTCTCCCTTCACAGAAACGGCATTGATGAGAGCGGTAGAATCATAGGCGCCGCAGGGGCGATACCGTTCATCCAGAACCTTCAGCGTGAGGCCGTCGAGCGGTTCCGCAGGCAGATCGATGTGGTGGATATGAGAGGGGTCGAGGATGCCGCTGAGATCGAGAGGATCGTTGATCACTACAGTGGAATCGCAGAGCCATTTCCCGAGCCGCCGTTTGAGGTCGTCAAAAAAACGCACAGCTCGATGGTCCAGCCGGGGGATCTCGATATCAGCCTCGGACCGGATGTGTATCTGGATGTGGAGGCGTGGGCAGTGTTTCTGACAACGCAGAAACAGCACATGACTTCGGTGGGTGCTTGAGCAGGTGATTGAGTTTGTTCAGGTTTGCCAGGGATCAGCCGGTGATCAACATCGCTGGCCTTCGTATCGGAGGCCAGCCGGGTGAGCTTCCCACAGCTCTGGCCGGGACTGTGTTCTACCATGGCCATAACATAGTCTCCGATGAGGAGATGGGAATATTTGACGGAAGGAGGGCTGAGAAGCTTATAAACAGGCAGGCCGAGATCTCAGAGGAGACCGGAAATCCGGGAATGCTGCACATATTCGCGAGCACGCGGCGCGCTTTCGAGAGGTATCTCGATTTCATCGATCCCATCTGGAGCGGACCAGTGATAATAGACTCGTTCGATCCGAATACAAGGGCAGAAATGGCGATACATGTGACGGAGATCGGATACGCGGATCGCACAGTCTACAACAGCATAGGTCTGGCATCAACTGAGAGTGAGCTCGCCTTGCTTAAGGAATCCGATCTTGACTCGGCAATACTGCTCGCATTCAGCCCGAATGCATCGAGCGTTGAATCCAGGATGGAGCTGCTGAGCCGCGAGGGAGGTCTCCTGGCAACCGCCAGGGAGGCGGGGATCAACAACATGCTGCTGGACCCGGGCGTTGCGCCTCTTGGGAGTGGAGCTGGAGCCGCGCTGAGGTTCGCTATAGTCGCGAAGGCGAAGCTCGGCCTGCCCATCTGCTCAGGGATGCACAACGCTGCGAGCTCATGGGAGTGGCTGAGATCCAGGGATAAAGAGGTGAGGAGATCATGCGATGCATCCACAGCAGCCCTCGCAGCATCGTTCTGCGCCAGCCTCGTCCTCTACGGCCCGATCGAGAATGCCGGCATTGTGTTTCCCGCCGTCGCCATGACAGACATCATGATCTCAGAGGCGCTGGAGGAGATGGAGGTGTGGCCGGTGTGGTCACACCCCAGAAACAGAATGGTGTGAGCTGCCCACCCCCAAGGAGGCAGGCCTGCCGGGTGATCTATATCCTTTGCGTCACTTCATGTAAATCCATTTAAAATCTACTGGATGTGTCATACTTCATAGATGATTTTATGTGACGTGCAATATTATATCAACTTATACGGAATACTATAATCTGAATGGGAGCGAGCTTTCCCGGCGGCATGGCTTCCAGATCTGCCTTCTCGCTCCCGCATTCATGTCACGACAGCCCTTGATGATCTGTGAATTTCTCTCTCAGCTCACGATCTCGTAGGTGACCATGACTGTCGTCTTAACCTCAACCATGCCCGGCTCTGTGGTGCTCGGCTCTACTGATGGTCCGAAGATGCCGAAAGGTATGTCCCAGATGTAAAGCGGGCTCTCTGTGATGTCCACGATCTTTCCAAGCCTTCCGCCTGCTGCGCTGACCATCGCCTCTGCTGTCGCCCTGGCGTTTTCAACGGCCTTCTTCCTCGCCTCGTTCTTTGCAGCCGTGGCATCGCTCAGCGCATAGCCTGTCACAGCTGCGTAAGCCCCTGTGCTCTCTGCGGTCTGCTTGATGCTCTCTATTGTCCTCTGATCAGGGTTCTGCAGGCGTATCGACGCGGATACGGTCACAATGCTCTGATTCATGCAAATGCTCTCATTCGATGCGCCTCTGCTGCATACCTTTGTGCTCTGAAGCCCTGTGGAGTATCCCTGGAGTATCTCACAGTTCTCAGCACATGCGTTCCTTATAGCAGCAAGGCTGCCGTTCAGCTTCTCAGAGCTCTCTGCATACGCCTCAGTCACATTCTCATTATCGCTTGATGCCGATACCGAGATGTACACCACATCCGCAGGCACTGTCACGCTGCCCTCCCCAACAACTGTTATTGTGGGAACGTCAGCTGCAGATGCGATTGATGCAGCAGAGAGGCAGATCAACATCAGTACAGCAACTGCTTTCAAATCCATAACCAATCCCCCATCGTTAGTTAACGTAATCCATATTAAAAGAATTCGGGTCGTCTACCTACAACCTGCGGATAAACAAAGTATTTGCTCAATATCGTGAGTGTACTTGAGTTACTGATCAAGTGAAGCCGCTATCATCGGGCATAGTTGTTCATCCAGAAATCCGCCAAGAGGGCAATTTACCTCAACGTATTGAGCATGATCCATAAGTTGATATAATATTACACATTACATAAAATCATCCATGAAGTATGAAATATCTAGTGCTCCATAACAAAATGTTTTAACCATTGCGTTGATCTATCCAGGCTATGGGTAGAAAGAGAGTTCATGAAGTGAGTTTGAAAGAAGGCGAACGAGATGAGCTTGAGAGTTTCATCAGGAAG
>JARYLI010000013.1 GCA_029907715.1 Methanothrix sp. | reverse complement strand
CGGTCGATTTGAATCAAACTCTCCACTATGGGGAGATCTCAATTTGTCAAATTTCATGATCACTATATTTACATAAAATCCTTAACCGATGGCCAATGGGATCATCTCTCAAAACGTCAAGCATATGCGGCCAAAGGTTTCGGGACTAAAACAGCGTCCCCGCGCTTGCGAAATATTTATATAGAACTTCAAAACACTTACATCCCCGCTGTAAGGAGAGGTGTCGGAATGGCTGGACTAGGTGGAACACCTGTACTGATACTCAAAGAGGGAAGCCAGCGGACTGCTGGCCGGGAGGCGCAGAGGTCGAACATAATGGCGGCCAAGGCGGTGGCCAGCGCCGTCAGAACCACGCTTGGGCCCAAGGGCATGGATAAGATGCTTGTGGACACCCTGGGAGATGTGGTCATAACAAACGACGGCGTTACGATTCTCAAGGAGATGGATATCGAGCATCCGGCCGCCAAGATGATGGTGGAGATCGCCAAGACTCAGGATGAGGAGGTAGGCGACGGCACCACAACGGCTGTTGTCCTGGCTGGCGAGCTTCTGAAGCAGGCCGAGCTGCTTCTCGAGCAGGAGATCCACCCGACCGTCATAGCCACCGGCTACAGGGACGCTGCGACGAAGGCCATCGAGATCCTGAAGGATCTCGCGGTAAAGGTATCGCCTGACGATGAAGAGCTCCTGAAGAAGATCGCGATCACAGCAATGACCGGCAAGGGCAGCGGCAACGCGAGGGGAGAGCTCGCAGAGCTTGCGGTCAAGGCTGTGAAGGCGATCGTGGACGAGGACGGCTCCGTGGACATCGACAACATCACCGTTGAGAAGAAGGTTGGTGGCAGCATCACCGACTCCCAGCTGATCCATGGTATGGTGATCGACAAGGAGCGCCTGCATCCCAACATGCCGAAGAAGGTGAAGGATGCCAGAATAGCGCTGCTCAACGCGCCGATAGAGATCGAGAAGACCGAGGTCGACGCGAAGATCGAGATCACCTCGCCTGATCAGCTCCAGGCCTTCCTGGATCAGGAGGAGGCGATGCTCAAGGAGATGGTCAACAAGATTGTCTCCACAGGGGCAAATGTCGTCTTCTGCCAGAAGGGCATAGATGATCTGGCGCAGCACTTCCTGGCGAAGGCTGGCATCTACACTCTCCGCAGGGTGAAGAAGAGCGACATGGAGAAGCTGGCCCGCGCGACCGGCGCCAGGATCGTGACAAGCCTGCATGAGCTGACTCCAAACGATCTCGGCAAGGCAGGACTTGTCGAGGAGAGGAAGATCGCCGGAGACGACATGACCTTCGTCGAGGAGTGCGAGAATCCGAAGTCTGTGTCCATAATCCTCCGCGGTGGCACCGAGCACGTGGTCGATGAGCTCAACAGGGCCATGGAGGATGCGCTCCGCGTAGTGGGCGTGGTCGTAGAGGATGGCATGCTTGTGCCCGGCGGTGGAGCGCCTGAGGTAGAGCTCGCGCTCAGGCTCAGGGAGTATGCTGCCACTGTTGGCGGGAGAGAACAGCTCGCCATAGAGGCGTTCGCCGAGGCGATGGAGATCATACCGAAGACGCTCGCCGAGAACGCCGGTCTCGATCAGATCGACACTCTGGTTGCCCTGAGAAGCAAGCACGAGAAGGGCATGAAGGCAGCAGGTCTCGACATGGAGACCGGCGAGGCTGTCGATATGCTGGAGCGCGGCGTCGTTGAGCCCCTCAGGGTCAAGACACAGGCGATCAGCTCAGCCGCAGAGGCAGCTGTGATGATCCTGAGGATAGATGACGTGATCGCCTCCAAGTCGACAGGCGCGGGCAAGGAGGGCAAGGAGAAGGAGCCCAGCGGAATGGGCGAGGACTTCGACTGAGCCCAGCCCTTCCACATTTTTGCAGATCTCCGAACCATCGGAGATCTGTATCGAGCTGAACCTTTTGATATCTGTGCATCTTTTTGGTACTGTAGTCCTTTGCGTCACTTCATGTAAATCCATTTAAAAGCTACTGGATATGTCACACTTCATAGATTATTTTATCTAACATATAATATTATGTCAACTTATGCGGAATACTATAAAAGCTAATGGATATATCGCACTTCATAGATGATTTTATGTGGCATGCGATATCATATCAACTTATGCATAAATTAGGCCCCAGACCATTTCATCCACATGGGTGACCCTGTGTCATGAGCGTTCTTCTGAATCAACTGGATGAGCTTTCTCAAATCTCCTGCACTTCTGGAGATGCTCAGATCATGGATACGAGGCAGAAAGATGCTCCTCGAGCCGCTTCATGGCCGCGATCTCCCTCGGCCCACCACATCTCTGCACGATTCTCTTGAGCTTTCTTATCTCCTCGAGGTAGGACTCGACGCGGAGCGCGTTGTACCTCGTGGCGGCGATCGCAGCCTCGATCACGCATGATACGCCGCGGTTGATGGCGCGGAACTCCTTTTTGATGACCTCTCCCCTGACAAACTCGAGCTCCGGCATTATTATATCTGTCCTGTACGGGCTGCACCGGAAAAGCGCCCATGACTCGGCATCCTTTAAAGTTAGAACACCGTCCCTCCTGCAGAAGCACTCCTCTCCGAGGTCTGACATCGCAGCCTCGACGAATATCATCGGATCGTGAGTGACGTTTGCCACAAGCTGGCCGGTGGCGAGGACGTTCTCGTATGTGTGCGTCCCGAGAAAGAGACGGACCATCACGCTCTCTCCTCTTATTATCCCGATTGGGGCTGCATTCGGCACACCATCACGCTCTGTTGTGACTATGACCTCATTTATGCCTGGAAGTATGCCAAGCTCATCAAGAATATCATCTGCATCCATCTGTTATATCTCCTCAGAACCTCAGTCCCCTCATCAGCGCGATAAATAAAGATGATGCTATCAGGTCAGCTGTGGAGCCTGGGTTGATGTCCCTCGAGATCAGCTCCCTGTCCATCTCCATGGCGCTCGAGATGACATCCGGGGATCTGAGAGCCGCGCCTGCCATCCTGGAGACCTCAAGAGCAACATCGATTCCAAATTTGGACGCCACAAGGGTGTCCGGCTCTTCTGAGAGCGCGGTGATGTAGGTTAGAACAACACCTCTGTTCAGCCCGTGACTTGGAACCACCTCACACAGAACATCTGCGAGCTCGAAGCTCCTCGAAAATCCAGTGGCCCATTCCCTCGCAATAAGATCGTGCCCCTGGGATATGCGCATCAGATCTATCAGCCGCATGCCCCTCGCTGCGATTTCGTCAGCTGCCCCTGGATCTTTCAGGCTCATCTCCTTCACATCAGCCGCCCTGGCACCTGCAAGCTCGAACGCTCTGTAAAAACAGATTGAGTCCTCCACACTGGTTGAATCCACAACTCTGATGATCTCGGATCTGAGCGGCCCAGGCCTGGATGCTGCAGATGCGAGCGGTATGAGAAGGGATATCTCCCCGAAGTGTGTGTTGCCCCTCAGCCCCCACTCACGCCATTCGGAGACCGTGTCCAGAATGAGTCTGCCGATATCCGATGCTCCAGATGCTGCCCTCCTGAATGATGGATATGAGAGAACAGCGCTCGCTACAAAGTGGCTGAAGCTCACGTCCTCATAATCGTGACACCTGTCCACGTTTCCTGGCTTGGGGCTCGAGGAGAGCTCCAGCAGCATGGCCATCTGGGCCATCTGGGCGATCCTGTCAGGATCCTTCATATCAGGCATCATCTCCAGCGGGATTTAACAGCAGGTATTGCAGCCCGCTGGGCATTCAACGCATCAGTCCCTCAGCGACTCTTCTCTTCAGAATCATGTACTCCTTCGGCGTCAGACCCGCCCTTCTCAGAGCCGCATCCCTCATGTAGCATGGTTTTGTTATCTTGCAGCACCATATCAGGCTCCCAAAGCACGTTCCTTCGCCCTTTTCGAGGGGAGTCCCTCTTGCAAGCTCGAGCTTCCTTCTCACGAACTCATCTGGCGTTATTCCAAGCCTTTTAAGGGCGCCGTGGACAGGGCATGGCTTGACCGGTGGGCAGCAGAATGCAAGTCCCCGAAGGTCGCCGCCGGCGCATATGTGCTTCGGGGCGTTGTACCATCCTGTGATATCCTCAAACTTCCTGAGTGCGGTGGAGAGCCATCTCGCAAAATCCTCTTCTGCAGTTTCCCTGAGCGAGATCACATCCGCGCCCATGGAGAGAAGGCGCTTCGCCTCTTCGAATGATCTCACCTCGGAGAGAGCCATTATCCCCGGTCCTCTGGCATCTGATACGCTCCTCAGAACCGAGGTCGCAGATCCATCACAGCCTCTGAGATCGAGATGAATCAGATCGAGACCTGCAGACTTCAGGCTCTTAATCGCTCCAGGATTCGATTTCGGGCTCACAGCATCCGGCGAAACGCGGAGCGAGGTTGCAGCCCCAGCGGATTTGATCAGCCTGATCATGCCGCATGCTCTTATGAGATCTATGGAATCCTCATCAGAGAGATCGATCTCCAGGATCGCATGCATCCTGGACGCTGTTCTTGAGACCTCCAGGAGCCTGTCGGGTGATGCTGATCTGAAAGACAGCACAGCCGGCACACCTGCATCTCTGACGAGAGCATCGATATCGTCTCTCTCCTCCACACCCTCAAGGACTGCAAGCCCCACATCCGGCGGGCATGCGTTTCCGTGGCATATCATGGCCACCGGGCTCTTCAGAGATGCGTACCCTATTTTCAGCATCGATATCCTCGAATATGACTAGGGATATCAGCCTTTCGATGGACTCATGCATGCCCCCTCAGCGAATTCAACATGCATTTCGCAAGCTCCATATCTTGATTTGTCTCCTCATCTGAGGTTCCGGGCTTGATTCATCTAATGATATGAGGGGTCTAATAGCAGAACAGACTGCCAGTGATCAGCGTCTCCCAGAATGATGTATCCCACAACCTCGCATGTGCCTGAACTCATTGATGTGACGACCCATACATATCCGCCATCCTTTGAATCAGCTGGATGGGCCAAGCTCAAAATGACCTCGCGAACATTTTGCCTTCCGCGGTTCGCATGGTTTTCACGCGGACCAGGCTGGAGATCGATATCTGGTGAACATCCCTGCACGATGCCCCGGACACAGGGCTCCCTTGAGGTTTGGTCTCCAAATGTAAAACAACCACGGCAATCTTCTGTGGATCGGGCATCATTTGTCAGATAACATTATAAAAATTATCAGTTAATGTTTACAGTGTTTGGAAAGTGTTAAATGCTGGTCGACGCCAGTTTTCTTCAGACAGGAGTCTAATTTCATAATGTATGTGTGATATAATTATCTGAAAACCGAAAATCTGCCGGGATCGCGGCGGATGATGCAAATCCGGAGGTGAGGAGACTGCATGTATGTGTACAGAACCAGACATGGAAATAAAACATTATTTAAAAAATTAATTTTTAATAATTTATGCCTGTACCTCTGTGCATGGTTTAAGACTATTCATATAATTACTATCATCATCGCAGCAGCCTGTATCTGTATTTCGCTGCAGGCATCTCCAGGATCTTCGATCGGGAATACCTCATCAGTTTATACAGTTGACAGTATAGCTCCGGATTTATACGAACCTCTCGGAATCAGCACTGAGCTGACGGTCAGTGTGGAGCCGGATTCGAACAGAACGATAGGCGATGTGGTCATCTTCACTGTGAGGCTTGAGCTGCCCGATGATGTCCACGAGCTGCAGATCAAGGATCTTCTCCCTGCAGGTCTCAACTACCTCAAATGGGATGGTGACATTCCCGCGCCAACGCGTCCGGACAGTGGAACCCTGCTGTGGAATCTTGGAGACGGAGGGAAGAAAGAGATTGTATTTAGGGTCCATGCTGTTGTCCGAAACATCATGACCAACCAGGATGGCACTGTGCTTCTGAACAGAGTTGAGGCCACCTGGAAGGACTCGAGAGGGGCGCTCTTTTCCACAAACACCACCACGCCGGTCACCATCAGAGAGCCAGACATAAAGATCACCATCAGCTCGAACAAAACGAAGGTTCAGGCAGGGGATATCGTGGAGCAGGTGGTGATGCTGAGCAACAGAGGCTGTGATGCGTATGATGTCCATCTGATAGTGACGATTGCTGATGGGCTCGAGGTGCTGAGCGCGGATCTTGAGCATGATGTTAACGGAGGAAGCGTGGAATGGACCTGCTACAGAATCCCCAGCAAGACGTCTGAAAATCTGAGACTTGTTCTAAGGGTGGGAAACACTGTCGTATCCGGGGAGAGCCTGAGCACCGGAGCCTCTGTCTCGTGGACGAGCCTGCCTGGAGAAGACCCCAATGAGAGGTGGGGTGGCGGAACGCCTCTCAATAATTATGATGAAACCGCATCTGCGAAGCTCACGGTATCAGGAGACGTTAGCATATCCAAGACGCCCGATACGAACAGGAGCTGTGCCATCGGAGATTCCGTGACGTACAAGATCCACCTGAACCTCCCCAGGGCCGTTCTCAGGGAGGTTGTCGTCACGGATACCCTGCCATCTGGCACAACCTGCGATCCATCGAGCCTGAAGACCAGCGGTTTCGTTCCAAATGACATCCAGCCACCATCTCCTGACAGCAACACGCTTGTTCTCTCCTTCGGCGATCTGAACAACGCAGACGATGTTGATATGGACATCTGGTACACAGTGATCGTCGCGAACCGCAGGGAGAACAGAAACGGTGTCATACTGACACCAGGAGCAGCCAGGATCACGTGGAAGAACCCTGACGGCTCATCGAGGCAGAGAACAGACAGCAAGGCAGGAAGCATAGAGGTCGTGGAGCCATCGCTCTCCCTGGAGAAGCATGCCTCGTCATATGCAATCGTGGGTGATGAGGTGAGGTTCACGCTCTCAATCTATCATGATGGTAACAGCAGATCCGATGCCTATGATCTCATCCTCGTGGATACCATCCCGGAGGGTGCAAGGATTCTCGGGATCAACACGAGCCGGCCGATGGGATTCGAGCAGATGGGCAGAGATCTGGTGTGGTCCATTCAGAGGCTCGAGAGGGGGGAATCCGTTACCGTCACATACACAATTCTGGCGGAGACCACAGGCAGTGTGGGAGGTGCTGCGAGGCTTTACTGGTCGAGCAGGGAGGGCGATGACCCGAACGAGAGGTCCGGGCTCTGGAACGATCTCGACTGCTACAACAAAACCGCAGAGGCCTATGTCGCTGTTGAGAATTTGAGCATGAGATGCGAGCCAGATGGGCCCGTGAGGAGGAGCTTTGGGGAGGATCTCATGATTCGCTTTTACGGTGATCTGCCTAATCTCAGAGATGCATGGATGAATCTGAGCCTTCGGGGATTGAAGCACAGTGATATCAGGATGAGTTTCAATCCGCTGGAGGAGATCGTCCGCAGTGATCGGATCTGCTGGTACCTCGGGGATGTGCAGGCCATGCATGTTGATCTCTCCGTGCATGCGATCATCGATGATCTTGCGCCCGGGGCGGTCCTGGAGCTGAGCTGGCTCTCGAATGATGCCAGAAGATCCATCTCTGTGGCAACAGGGCCGGTGGAGATCTCCAAGCCAGAGCTGACGGTGACGAAGACGCCGGCTCGGCGGAGCCTGGAGAGGGGCAGCATGTTGAGGTGCTCGGTGAGGATCGATCACTCACCGGAGAGCAAATGCGACGCCTGGAATGTGGTTCTGAGGGAGATCATTCCGCAAGGAGTCAGGATGATGCCGGAGAGCGTGAGAATCTCCCCTGAAAGAGGAGATCTTGAGATGGGTGATGGCTCCCTTTTATGGCGGATAGGCAGGCTCGGGCCAGGCGAGAGCGCATCGCTGGAGTACGATATCGTGGCACTCTCAGACGGCCGATCCATCTCAGAGTCGGCACTCACATGGTCAAGCGCTGAGAGCGGAGGGCGTAACTACACCGCGTCTGCATCGTCAGAGTTCATCGTCGGGTCATCGTACCTGAGCGTGGATGCTCCGGAGAATGCATGCGGTTTCGTGAACTACACAGTTCGCTGGAGGAACATCGGTGAGAGGGACATCAGGGGTGCTGTTCTCAAGGCGAGATACGATCCGCTTCTTGTGTTCATATCGTCGAGCCCGATGCCGTGCGCCCCGGACGGGGGGATCTGGTCAGGGTGTGCACTGCCGGATGTGATTCATCCCGGAGATGAGGGCACCATAAGAATCGTCACCAGAGCTGGAAGGGCTGCAAACGGAACCGCTGTGGAAACCTTATTCACAATCTCGTTCGAGGGGCATGATGAGAATGTATCCGCGCGAACCGTCCTGATCGCTCCAGAGATCTCCCTGAGTGCGACAGGATCTCCCGAACGCGTCAGGAGTGGTGAGGCTGTGAGCTACACGGTCAGCTACAGAAATAGGGGAGCCGCGAAGGCGACGAATGTAACTCTCAGAGCTTTGTTCCCTTCCAGCGTTCACATCATCAGCGCCATCCCCATGCCGATCGCCTCCGGTGAAGATCTCGTATGGTCGGAGAGCTCCGGGCTCATGCCTGGCGAAGAGCGGGTAATACGCATCACAGCTCTTGTGGAGGGAGATGGGGTGACGAAAGCAACATTCATCCTGGAGAGCTCAGAGTCGCCGCCGGTATCTGCAGATGTGCACACATATGTTCATCTTCCAAGAAAAGAGATCTCGGTCACAAAGCGGCCATCATGCACAGAGTGCATGCGCGGCGAGACTGTGGAGTATGAGATCAGGGTTTGCAACCCGTCTGATGCAGATCTCAGGGACATCACTGTGAAGGAGATCCCGGATCCAAGATTTGTGATCCAGAACGCGGATCCTGCACCCGGACCTGATGGCCTCTGGCATATAAACCATCTACGCGCGGGGGAGTGCGCTGTGATAAGAATCAGCGGGATTCTTCCGAGGAGCGAGATGTACTTCGACATGGCCGGTAGAGTTGAGGGGCAGGGTTTCATCCGGACATACAGGGAGTGCACGTCTGGCTTCGAGGGCACAGCGCTGCGCAACTGTGTCCAGGCTTTCTCCGGGAACATCTCCGCAGGCGACTGCGTCACAGTGCGGATAGAGGCTGAGAATGGAGCTGAGCTTCACATGAGGGGATACGGCAGTGGATCCCTCCGCTCGCAGGAGGGAATGTCTATGAGCACAGAAAATCGATCCATCAGGATATCGAGATCTCAGGCAGCGGAGGGCGGCAGGTACGAAGGCGAGGTCTACAGGAGATCCGTTGCATTCGATTCTCCGTGGAGCGACCTCTTTGAGATCTCGAACAGGGCCACTCATGGAGGCGTGAGGGCGTTCGCCAGGGCGGAGCGGGAGATCAGCAGCATCGACGCAGCTGCAGATTCCAACGGCACTGTGGTCTCCATTGAGAGAGATCTCACCGGATCAGGCGGCATTCTGGCGGAGAAGATCTCGAACACCACAGGAGTGCTCAGAGCATATGATCATAACTCTGGGAGCTCGAACGTATCGGTGAGGTTCGAGGAGCACGGGGAATACGGGAGCTACGTTCATTCTCACCTCGGAAACGGAACGCTCGTATCAGGCCGGAGCTACGGAGCGCTGCAGTTCCACACTTCCGGCTCAGGCAGATACCTCTCAGAGGGAATGATGAGCTGCGGATCAATCAAAGAGATCGTCAGAGCGGATGGCAACAGCTCGAGATGGCGTTCAGGCGCCTGGATCAGAGGTGTGCAGAGCATACGTGAGGAGTACTCGGGATCCAGGATTGAGAAGGATACTGTGCTCAGAGCAAGGGGACTCGAGACGAGCGTGAACTTCTCCGGGATGGCATTCACAGATACACATTTCATGGATTCGCATCTGAGCGATATCTACATTGGAAACTACACTGTGCGGAGAAGCATCAGTCTGCCTGACTCGTACAGATATGGAACGCCGCACATCAGCATCTCCACGGATATGTACATGGAGAGATCTGAGATCATCCGTCTCACTGTGAAGATACATAACGACGGGATCAGGGATCTGTCCCCTGTGTACATCACAGCTGCGATCCCGAATGGATCGAGGGTTCTGGGCGCGTATCCCGAGCCGGATATCAGGAACGATCTGATCAGATGGAGGCTGTATGTGCTTGAAGCCGGGGAGTCTCTCGCGATAACCCTGCGGCTGGATCTGAGAGATGCCCTCAGCAGGGAGATCTTCGTCAGGGCTGCAGGCGGATTCGATGGGCACTGGGTGTATGCGATGAACAGAACTGCGCCTGTGCGATGCTGCAGCAACTAGAAGTCCAGAAGCGATCTCTGGGATGGTGCCCTTCTGGATCGGGTACCCGGCGGAGGGAGGGAGATCCTTCCGTACCTTCCGCCCCCTCCCGGGGTCACCACCACATCTCCTGATCTGAACGCCCCTATCGCCCTTGCGACCCTTTCGTCTGTGTTCAGCTCAGAGATATCCGTGTGCAGGAGCACATCTATCTCAGTCCTCTCAGAGACCAGATCGCTCCATATCTTTCTCACGCCTGCCGTGAACACACTCTTGTGGCCGAGAGCCATCGCGATAATCTCAGCGAGCGGGATTATGTGGATGTACGGAGGCCTGTGATCCGGATGCACTGGATGCGGCAGATCTGCCAGAATCTCGACCCTGTCCCTGACACCGAGCTTGATCAATCCGCCGCATCCGCACCGTCCCTGCAGCTCGTCCATCTCCTGAATGGTGTACTGCCTGTAGCATCTGGTGCATGCGGTTCTGTTGTACTTCCCCTCCTCAGGGTAGAAGCCGACGTTGAGAAGAGGTCTGCGTCCGGATCTGCGCTCTATCGCAAGCCTGATCTCCTTAAAGCTGATCTCCCTGAGATCAAACTGGTTGAACTCCCTTCCGAGCTTGTTCGACCAGGGAGAGTGGCCATCTGAATTCGACAAAAACGTCCTGTCCCTCAGCTCGCTGATGCGATCTGCGTAGTCGGAGTCTGCGCTGAGGCCGAGCTCTATGAATGAGATATCCTCAACTCTATCCCTGTAACATTCTTTTAGGGACCTGTGATGCGCGAATATCCCTGTCCATGGTGTGAACGCGTGGCTCGGCCCGATGATGCAATCCGCCTCGAGGCACACATCCGCGATCTCGGCTCCGTTCAGGAGAACCCTTGGCCTGCCGTCCGTGTCTATGTTGCTCGAGCTCTTCCGGAAGATCTCCCTCAGCTCCTCAGCCTTTGAGAGATCGGGGATGAGAATCAGATGGTGGACACCCTCTGAATCTTCGACCTCAGCCGTCACGACGAATCCTGTCATGCTGTTATGCCAGAGAATCCCATCCCTCTCCGGAAGCCTCCTGAGATTTTCAAGCCATTCCGGGTGGAGGGCATCGCCAGTGCCAACGACGTGTATACCCTTTCTGCGCGCCTCAGCTGCGATGGTGTCCAGATCCATCATCTCAGATGTGGCAGCTGAGTACTTTGAGTGTATATGGAGGTCAGCATTCACATTCATTTTCATCATTTATATTCAAATCCCTTTAAGCTGCGTGGGCGATGTAAGCGTGCCCTGCCGGAACCAGCAGATGGGGTCATGAATTCTGTGCAGTGGTACTCGACCCCGCGCAGGCTTTCTTCAATTTCTGCTAACAGCAACAGTATGCTGTGCAGGCTGCCTGCTGAGCATCTGAAATGTTATGGCCTTAGTGCACCGAATTTCGGTTCTGCAGCATTCATGCCTGGTTCGCCGATTCCTCCGGCCTGCCTATCTGAGGCAGTCTCTGCATATCTATCTCTATCTTTATCACATCCTGATCTGCCTCCAGAGATCTCACAATCACATGAAATATGTATCGCTGCGTTCGTCTCCCCTCAGGAATCACGATCCTGTGCATCTTTCGCAGCTTGCTCACACTCGCAGCGTAGACCGCCGGACCGCTCTGCAGGAAGAGCAGCCCCGGGAGGTTCAGAGAGTCATGACCGAACGACGGATACCTCTCCTCGATCCGCTCCTCCAGCACCGCGCGTGGTATATCCACAGAGCCGATCTCGCTCTCAACCCTTATACCGTTCTCATCTGCCCGTATCGATCTTATGTGGTATCTGAGGGCGCTGATCAGATAGCTGGTCCCTCTTCCCTGCTGGTCTGCTGGAACTATCGACTCAAGCATGTCCATGAAAGGCCGGATCAGAGGGCTTGTGCCTGCAAAGAACGCACCTGCCAGGTTGGAGACCTCGGTTTTGGCATCCCGCAGATCATTCTTATCTATTGTAAGTGTTACCATGGACGTTCTTCTGCTATCATACAAGATATACCCACCGCATCCTTGAGAAACATCCCCTAGTGTTCAGTAACATTAATTTTTAACCGTATTGTAGTGTCGTTTGAGTTTTGCTCTGGCGTTATCTTTGCTGAACTTCCACCGTACAGTTGCGCGGATTGCATTTCGTTCCTGTTGCCAGGTATTTGCTCAATATGGTGAGCGTGCTTGAGTTACAGATCAAGTGAAGCTGCTATGGCAGAGTCGTTCATCCAGAGATCCGTCGAGATGGCAATTTAGCTCAACGTATTGAGCATGTTCGTTGCCAGCCTGCAAACCTTCAGCACATCTACTGTCTCTTTGTCACTCCTACCCTCATTCGCAAGAAGCAGTATCCTCGCACACATCAGACTCCTCGCTGAGGCTTTACCCTTCCTGATGAAGCTCTCAAGATCATCTCGTTCGCCTTCTTTCAAACTCACTTCATGAACTCTCTTTCTACCCATAGTCTGGATAGATCGACGCAATGGTTAAAACATTTTGTTATGAAGCACTGGGAAGGAACGCATAGTGTGACTGGTGCCTCTTTGGGCCAAGTTATCAGATGGATAAGAGCGAACTTCTAAAGGCACCTTGTTTCTGCTGAAGAGAGGTAAGCTGGATATAGCAGAAATCAGAGTGCTTTATGCATCACCCTCTCTAAATTTCAGTGAACCAATTTTATGCTCAGTTATGGTTTTTATCTTATTCGGACAGGTCCCACACGGGCAACGATATATTTATAAGTGATAAACCTAACATAAAATAGTCCCTTTAACGAGGGCTGGCATGAGCATGGCATGATGTCGCTTTGAGTGCCGGTGCGATAGGGGGACAACATGCCGCATTGATAGGTCCTTGTGGGAGATCACTGACATGATCTGACGATGACCTCAAGACAACCCAGATGCGGTACATGAGCCCGTTGCGAGGGTTGCCGGTCAGACAGAGGTTACCGCAGGATGATGCACCGGAGTTAGCATCGGGCGACAGATTCCCGTTATACCCCTATGGAGATTCAGTGATCCGAACCCACGAAGTATGGCGTTTTCCGGATGGGATTATATGGGCCCACAGCCATCATGGCAGGGAGCAGATCACGCGCAAATCTTATCTATATTGTGTTTCGACTAAAGCACATCCCATGGTGGTGTGGTTGAACAAGCTTTCACCCCACAAACACTGCATAATATGTGGCAATGCCATTGAGGCCGATAGCACATTCTGTGATGAGCTCTGCGAATCGAAGTACCGATCGGCCCAGAGGCGGCAGCAGCTTGTTTTTGTGGTCTTTCTTCTCCTGATGATAGCAACATTCGTCCTGCTTGGCATTCTGCCAGCACTCTTCGGGCAGAGCAGGCCCGGCTGAGGTGGTTGATGTGAGGTATATCGTACTGATTGTAGCATCGGTGTTTTTGCTATCGTATGCCTCCGCTGGACTGAGCTACATAGAGGTGAAGGACGTGACCATGATCCCCGATGGCGACGATCTGAGGCTTCAGGTGAATTACACGCTGGAGCCCTTCGCGCGGCTGTATGTGCTTGCCCTGGGGTGCAGGCATATAGAGCCGGAGCTGATCAGGCTTTTCTCAAGCTACCAGAATGTAAAAACAGTGAAGGCCAAACCATCTACAGCAATGCTCGTCGTCGAGAATGCTGGCACGTACCTTGACGGGTACTACCTCTACGACGCAAAACCCCTGAGCGCGCCGGTCTCCAGGTTCACCGTGGTTTACCCTGAGGGTGTCACAAGGACTTTTATCAATGTGACCTCCACACCGAGCATATTCGTGAAGAAAAACGCGCTTAGAACGGCTGCGCAGTGAACGCTACGGCGCTCTTGGAACCTTTTCGGCCATCACATGATCTCCCCGGATCCCAGCTCACACAAGAGATAATCGGGCTCTGCTCCCAGGGTATATACATTATAATCGTAATATAGACATAAGTCAGGATATGTTTTCTATTTCGGCATAGTACATATAATGCCGTGCTCTCTCTGCCATCGGTGATCGAAATGAGATTGCTGGCATTAATAGCCTTAATGCTTGTAATGGGATCCATCAGCCCTGTGCTGAGTGCCACGGATGTGCGCATATCAGGATCGACCACTGTGTTGCCTCTTGCATCTGTATGTGCTGAGAGCTTCAACTCGGAACAGAGTGATTACAGGGTCACTGTCACAGGCGGTGGCACTGGAGTGGGAATAACTGATCTGGGAGAGGGGAGATCGGATATCGCCATGGCATCCAGGGAAGTAACAGATACTGAGAGAAGCAAGTATGAGACCGCTGACAGAAAGTTCAATGAAATACTTGTGGGATACGACGGCATAGTCGTAGCTGTGAGCCCCCAGATTTATGAGGCTGGAGTGAGGGCGCTCACAAAAGAGCAGGTCAGAATGATATATGCCGGTGAGATCAGCAACTGGAAGGACCTCGGCGGTCCTGACAGGAAGATATACGCCATAGCGAGGAGGGCGGGATCAGGCACGCGGGATACATTCAATGAGGTCATAATGGGATCCAAGGAGGCGGAGACTCCCGGAGTATCGACAGAGGCAGCGGACAACTCTGAGGTGAAGACCGCGATAAAGGGCAGCGACAAGGCGATAGGCTATCTGGGGTACAGCTACGCTGCAGATGGTGCTGTGAAGGGGGTCGCGCTTGATGGGGTGGAACCCACAGTCGATAACATCAAATCCGGAGAGTACCCGCTGGCAAGGAAGCTGTACTTCTACACCCTAGGCAGGCCCACCCCGGGCGCACAGGCATTCATAGACTTCGTGCTGAGCTCCCGCGGACAGGCTCTGGCCGAAAAGACCGGCTATATACCTGTCCGAGTGCTGGATCTGAATATCTAGGCTCAACTATTTTTACGGAGCGTGATGCTCCCAGCGCATCTCTCATGGGGATGGTTCACAGCTCTGGCGCATGACTCACAGATCTCATCTCCCTCAGCTTTGTCAGATCGGACACGAAAGACTCCATCCGGTCCATATTTCTCAGAACAGCAGCCGGGTGGAATGTGATCAGGTACAGATCATCGAATACCCTTCCCCGGAGAGCTGTCACGCCCTGCACTCCGAGGATCGCCTTTGCAGGAACGTTCCCGAGGAGGCAGACAGCTGATGGTCTGATTATCTCAATCTGTTTTCTCAGATACGGCATGCACGCCCTGATCTCCCCCTCGCTGGGGCGCCTGTTTCCGGGCGGCCTGCACTTCACGACGTTTGTTATGAATATCTCACCACGATCCAATCCAGCGAGATCCAGAGCTCTGTCCAGGAGAGCCCCGGCCCTACCCACAAAAGGTCTCCCTGCGAGATCCTCGGCCGCGCCCGGCGCCTCGCCAACCATCATGATCCTCGCATCCTCCGGCCCCTCCCCCGGAACAGCGTTTCTTCTCGCCTGAGAGAGCCCACACCTCTCGCATCTCATGATCTCGCGCGCAAGCGCCCTGAGATCGTTCCCGCACATGATTCCTCCTGCATTGAAGCATGAGAGCTCCTGTATTCTGCATTTCCATGAGATCTTTACTTCACAGACTCCCGCCAGTCATCTCCTCCCGAACATCTTCTCCAGGCTCTCAGTGGATATCCGAACAACGACAGGCCTTCCATGCGGGCATGTCCTGGGATTGTCGCATGCGAGGAGATCTGCAAGAAGCCTGTGCATTGCACTCTCACTAAGCTTCTCCCCTGATTTTATCGAGCCCCTGCATGCCAGAAGCTTCAGAGCCTCATCCCTGAAGGATGTCCTGCACGCTCTGCCGAGATGCAGAATCTCCCTCAGAACATCGCGAATCGCCTCCGGCCTCTCAAGGCCCACAGCTGCTGGCACGGACCTGACACTGTACGCCCTCCCTCCGAAGTGATCGATCTCAAATCCGATCTCCTTGAGCTTTGCGGAGAACGAATCGAGCAATGTCGCCTCCCCGGGGGAGAGCTCCACGGTGACCGGCTGGATCAGCTCCTGAGAGATGCTACCGTTCTCGCATTTCTCGAGGAGATGCTCGTATCGGATCCTCTCAGCTGCAGCATGCTGATCCACGAGGATTATGCCATCGTCATCCTCAACGATGATGTAGAGATCGAGAACCTGACCCACAATCCTGATGAGCGGCTCCGAGACCCTCTGCCCGGTCTGCACCTCCAGCGGAAGCGTCTCCTGAATCTGGGGTCTGGAGCTCCAGAGCTGCGGCTCTGCAACCCTGGGGGGAGGGGCTGCAGGTATAGCGGAGGACCTCAGCGCGCTGAGCGCTGCATCCCTCACAGCATCGTATATCTCGCCCTCCCTGAGAAACCTGACCTCCCTCTTCGCGGGATGAACATTCACATCCACCAATGATGGTTCTATCTCGATCGAGATGACAGCAACAGGATTCCTGCCCGACTGCAGGAAGCCCCTGTACGCATCCCTCAATGCCTGAACGACAGCTTTGGAGTACACAGGCCGGCTGTTCACGTAAACGAGAACAGACTCAGAGGCCTGGCGGGAGTTATCAGGGGAGGATATCATTCCACGGAGATCGAACCCATCCCCTTTTGCCATTATGGAGATCATGCCCTTCACAGTCCTGAGGCCGAATGCTCTGATCAGAGCATCATCCCAGGTCTCTGAGGCGTTCGATCTGAAAAGAGACCTCCTGCCCGATGACAGCTCAAATGATATCCTGTGGTGTATTATGGCCATCTGTGTCACAAGCTCTGCGATCCTCGCGAGCTCCTGGGAAGGGGTTGAGAGATGCTTGAGCCTGGCGGGGATGCACTCAAAAAGTCCCCTGACCTCCATGCTCGTCCCGTATGGGCATCCATCATCCCTTATCTCAGCAACCCTTCCGTTCTCCAGCCGGAGGTAAGTGCCCATCTCGGAGCTTCTGGTCCTCGTGTGCACCTCCACGCATCTCGATACACTGGCTATCGAGGAGAGCGCCTCACCGCGGAATCCGAGGGTTGTAAGCCTGAAAAGATCATCGGATGTCGAGATCTTGCTCGTGGCGTGCCTCTGGAATGCGAGTGGCAGATCATCACGCTCGATCCCGCAGCCGTCGTCGACAACCTTTATGAGCGAGATCCCGCCGTCTCTTACCTCGACGAAGATCCTTGTGGCTCCAGCATCTATCGAGTTCTCGATCAGCTCCTTGACCACAGATGCCGGACGCTCTATCACCTCCCCCGCAGCTATCCTGCTCACAGTCTCTTCATCGAGTATGTGTATCCTGGACATCCTTACAGCCAAGCCTTCTTCTGTATTCCACAAGCAGATTCAGAGCCTGCAGCGGTGTTATCTTCTCAGGCTGGAGGTTCCTTATCTCCTCGAGTATGGCGCTGTCCGGGGTCTCGGGCTGGCTGAAGAATATGAGCTGGGTGTACCTCTTTGGTCTATCCCCCGATCTGCACTTCCTGATCTCTATGGCTGCCTGCTCCTCTATAATATCAAGAAGCTCCTCAGCTCTCCGGATCACCTGCTCTGGCACTCCTGCAAGCCTGGCGACATGTATGCCGTAGCTCTTGTTTGTCGCACCTGGCACAACCGTTCTCAGGAACGTTATCGATTTCCCCTCCTCCTTCACCGCCATGCTGCAGTTCACAATTCCGGGAAGATTGAGCTGCGTAAGCTGGTGGTAATGTGTCGCAAAGATCGTCTTTGCCCTTATTCTGGAGTGTATGTACTCTGAAACCGCCCATGCTATGCTCAGTCCGTCGAAGGTGCTCGTTCCCCTGCCGATCTCATCGAGCAGTATCAGGCTGCCCTCAGTGGCCGAGACCAGTATGTTCGCAAGCTCGCTCATCTCCACCATGAATGTGGATCGCCCGGAGACTAGATCGTCCCTCGCGCCGACCCTCGTGAAGATCCTGTCGACCAGGCCTATCTTCGCATATGATGCTGGAACGAACGAGCCGATCTGCGCCATTATCACTATCAGAGCGACCTGACGCATAAATGTCGACTTGCCGGCCATGTTAGGGCCGGTCAGTATCATGAACCAGCTGCTCTCATCCATCGTGAGGTCGTTCGGGACGAAGCTGCCCTTCATGGCTCTATCGAGAACAGGATGCCTGGAGTTGCGGAGCACCATCTCCCTGCCGGCATCGACTAGGGGCCTCACCATCGCCCCTCGGAGGGCAGCCTTCGTCAATCCCAGAATCGTGTCCAGCTCGCCTATAGCAGCTGCAACCTCCTGCACGGCTCTCGTCCTGGATGCGACCTGCCGCCGCAGATCGATAAAGAGCTCATACTCGAGCGCTGAAGATCGCTCCTGAGCTGAGAGCACTCTGCTCTCCATCTCCTTCAGCTCCTGGGTCACGAAGCGCTCCGCACTGGAGAGCGTCTGCTTTCTTACGTAGTCTCCTGGGACCATTGGAAGATTCGGCTTTGTGACCTCTATGTAGTAACCGAAGACGTTGTTGTAACCGACCTTCAGAGACTTTATCCCCGTCCTCTTCCTCTCAGAGGATTCGAGCTCTGCGATCCAGCTCCTCCCGCTTCTCAGCGCTGCGCGCAGCTCGTCCAGCTCGGGGCTGTATCCGTCCCTTATCACTCCACCATCCTTTGGAGAGGATGGAGGGTCATCTGAGAGCGCCCTTTCAAGCAGACCCACCAGATCACCGAGTTCATTCAAATCCAGCCTCTTTCTGATATCAGCGAGATAATCTGACTCCAGACCGCTCATCGCCTGTGAGATCTCAGGGATCCGGCGGAGCGATGCCCGCAGCGCCATGAGATCCTTTGGCCCTGCACTCCCAAGCGAGACGCGCCCGATGATCCTCTCCAGGTCGCTGAGGCCCTCGAGAAGCTCCGAGATCTCCTCTCTGATCACCGCTCTTCTCACCATCTCCTCAACCGCATCCTGCCTTCTGCGAATCACCTCCAGAGACATCGATGGCATCTGGAGCCACCTCGCGAGGGTCCTGGAGCCCATTGGCGTGACCGTCTCGTCCAGGATCTCCATGAGCGTGCCACTCCTGGACCCATCCCTGAGGTTCCTGAATATCTCCAGGTTTCTCAGCGTTATATCATCGAGAAGCATGTACTCAGAGGATGATACCATCCGGATCGGCTTGATGTGGTCCAAAGAGCGGATTCTGGTCTCGCGCAGATAGGAGATTATCGCGCAGGCAGCGCGGGCGCAAAGTGGATTTCTGTCATAAAGATCGCCAAGAATCCCGCCCACAGATGCATCATTCATCGAGAAAAGATCAACATCGAGATGCTGCACCCTCATGCCATCCAGAGATGTGCCAGGCGGGGCCAGACACTCCGCCGGGGAGAACCTGGCCAATTCGGATCTCAGCCGCTCCACTGAAACCTCAGATGCTATGAAATCGCCTGTTGAGAGGTCGAGAAGCGCAAGCCCCGCGAGCCCGTTCTCCGGAAGAACAGCTGCGAGGTAGTTGTTGCTCTTCTCCTGGAGCAGCGCAGGCTCTATCACGGTCCCGGGGGTGACTATCCTGGTGATCTCCCTCCTCACGATCCCCTTCGCATGCTTCGGATCCTCGACCTGCTCGCATATAGCCACCTTGTGGCCTGCATTAACGAGCCTTGACAGGTAGACGTCAAGTGAGTGATATGGTATGCCCGCGAGCGGGATCCTGTTCCCCTCGTCGTCCCTCTGCCTCGATGTGAGGGTTATGTTCAGCGTTCTGGACGCGGTAATGGCATCCTCACCGAACGTCTCATAAAAATCACCCATCCTGAAGAGGAGCAGGGCATCTGGACACTGCTCCTTTATGCGGAAGTACTGCTCCATGAGTGGCGAGAGCCTTGCCATCAATCACATGTATACCGCATCTTAAATATGACTTTCGAATGCGCGACAGTACATCGAGTCTGCAGTTGCTGTAAACAGATCCATCACTCACACAGGCATGTTAAGGCAATGGCTAACGCCTGTGTAATGGATTGAGCAGTGCACCAGATTTGCTGTAAAAGGCAGCATGAAACTTCGATTCGCGCCCGAAACCATGAACGCTCTTATCCATTTGATGACTTGCCCAAAGGAGCAGGGGTCATGCTATGCGTTCGTTTCGACGAATGAATGCTTTCAGCGACCACATTGCATGCTCTGCAAGTTGCTACGCGCATAAGAGCGACCATGAAAACGCTGGGATGCATAAGCGACCTTGATATGGGCGGTGAGGGCTGCTTCAGGAATTTGAGCCTAGCGATCCCGCTGTAAAAGCAGCCTTCGTTTTACGAGCGCCCCAATGCGTCATTGAACGCGAATGGTAATTTCAAAAGAGGCCAGCATGCGTCGCAGGAGCTCTACATCAATTCACAGCAAATTCGTCACGCTGCTGCGTCGCCCCTCCAGCAAGCTGCAGGGTATTCGGTTTTACGATCAACGCCCATGAGATCGTGGGCTTCTGCGGGTCGACACTGGATGGCTTGTGTGGAGTGCTTCACCGCTCTGTGCCCCTGCCCATTTCGGTCAGCATGCGCTCGACCTCGCGCATCTTTTCAGGTGGGCCTATTATTATCAGGACGTCTCCCACCTGCAGCCTCAATCCGCCTATGGGCCTCAATGTCTCATCGCCCCTGTTAATCGCAAGTATGCCCTCAATGCCGAGCTCATCGAGAGATCTGCCTGCAGCATTCGAACCCTCGGGCACCCTTATGGTGTAGATCACCTTTCCCATGAGCTTCAGGTTTGCATCGCAGTAGGCCTCCTCGCAGACGCTGCGAAAGAGGCTGTAGTCTCCAGCGCGCATGTCTTCCACAATCCTCTCGATATCGTCCCTTGTGAGCTGATACCTCTCGAGGACCTTTGCGAATATCTTGACAGATGTCTCATACTCCTCAGGGACGACCTCGTCTGCGCCGAGCTTGTGAAGGGCCTCAACCTCCTGAACGTAGCGAGTCCTTGCTATTATGAAAACATCCTCATTCAGACGCCTTGCCATCTCAACGATCTGGCGTGTGGCCACCGGATCTGAGATGGCAATCACAATGACCCTCGCATCTTTTATTCCGAGATGGCTCAGCACGGACTCCTGTGTCGCGTCCCCATAGTAAATGGGTTCTCCATTCCCACCCTCACTCCTCACGATATCAGGATTTAAATCGACCACAACGTATGGTATGCCCTTCGACCTCGCAGCCATCGCAACGTTTCTTCCGTTCACCCCGAAACCCACGATTATCAGATGATCTCTGAGCGTATGCTGCCTCCTGATTCCCTCAAGCTCATCGTATCTGGAGAGCTGTGAGAAGCCAGCTGCCACCCTGTGCGATATGGCTATCATAAAGGCTGTGGCGCCCATGGTCAGTACCGTCACATCCAGAAACATCTGGTACACCTCAGGGGACAGAATGCCGGAGTCCAGCCCGACCTTGGAGAGTATGAAGGAGAACTCCCCCACCTGGCTCAGCGCCAGACTGACAAGCACCACCATGCGCATGGGAAGGCCGATGATGGATGTGGCCAGTGCACATGTAACAGCTTTTATTAATATAACACAGATTGAAATGACTATGATAAAGGCCGTGTTATCAATGAGCACCCTGAGATCGAGAAGCATGCCGATGGATACGAAGAAGAAGCTTGAGAATGCATCCCGCAGCGGTCGGATGTTCCCGATCGCGTGCAGGCTGTAGGGAGACTCGGATATCACCAGCCCGGCCAGAAATGCGCCCAGTCCCAGAGAGAGTCCAGCGGAGGAGCTGAGCCAGGCCACGGCAAAGCACATGCCAACCGTGAACAGGAGAAAAAGCTCTTGATCTCTGGTCTTCAGCACCTGATAGAGAATCCGTGGCACAATCCACTTCGCGCCTGCTATCACAACTGCTATGAGCAGCAACGCTTTGAAGAGGATGTAAATAGGCGATTCATGTGTGGATACAGCCGCTCCAGGCAGCATGGGTATGAGCAGCATCATCGGAACCACTATGATGTCCTGGAATATCAGTATGCCAAGTATGGTCCGCCCGTGGAGAGCATCAAACTCTCCACGCTGCTGTATTATCCTGAGGACTATGGCTGTGCTGCTGAGCGATACCATGAACCCAAGAGCAACCGCCTCCCCAGGGGGTCTGTCTAGGCTTACCAGAATAAAAAGGACTGCAAGTACCGTGAACAGCACTTGCAGAAAGCCTCCGACCAGAACGAACCTCTTTATCTGCAGCAGATCCTTGAGGGAGATCTCTATGCCGACGGTGAAGAGGAGCAGTATAACACCGATCTCAGCCAGAACCACAACCTGATCGATGGATCGGATCATGCCCAGACACTGTGGCCCTGCAATGACGCCAGTTATTAGATACCCAAGAATCGCAGGCATCCTGATCCGGTGGAAGAGAAAGAGCACAGCTGAGGAGAGAATGAATATGATAACTATGTCTCCAAGCAGCTCGGTTTCCAAATGCGCCACTCCCCGATGCGATCAGCTCTGTTTCGTGCACAACCAGGCGATACATGGCCCACGCATGGCTTAGATGTTCTCCAGGAGGTCCGCGATTTCCGCGAAATCGATCCTTGCTGTGGAGTCGATTGTGAGCGGAGTCACCGAGATCTTGCCCTCCTGATAAACAGCCCTGACGTCTGTTCCCACCCTCTCACGGCAGATCAGATCACCGCCAATCCAGTAGTACGGACGCCCCCTTGGATCCCTCCGCTCCTCCACAGCGGTCCTGAATATCTTCCTTGCAAGCCTCGTGACAGCTATCTCCGTGTCCTCAGTGGCGTTCAGCGGCAGGTTGATGTTCAGAATGTCAACCCCCTCAGGCATTCCTCTCTCCAGGACCCTGATCGCAATCCTGCGGAGAAGATTGACCGCAGTATCGAACCTGTACTCCACGGAATGGTTATTATCGAACTTGTCACCCTGATCCGCGACCTGTATCGACGCTGCGATCGCCGGTACACCGTAGCTGGCAGCCTCTATGGCAGCGCCGATGGTTCCGCTGGTTGTGACGGTGTCTGTGCTTATGTTCTCCCCCACATTTATGCCCGAGACAGCGAGATCGGGCAGCTCCCCCTTCATCACAACAAAGATTCCCAGTATTACGGAGTCTGTGGGGGTGCCGGAGACAGCATACGCTCTTTTCCCGTCGAGGTTCACCTCTGCCATCCTCAGCGGCTCGAATACCGACACAGACCTGCCAACGCCGCTCCTCTGGCCCGAGGGGGCTACCACCACCACTTCACCGAGATCCTCGACGCTCCGCACCGCTGCCCTCAGCCCCGGGGCGTAAATCCCGTCATCGTTCGTGACCAGTATCCTGCGCATCCTGCGATCCCTGCTCAGCTCTCATCCGATCTCTGAGACAGGAGTTATATCTGTTTTTGGGTTGCGATACGAGAAACTCACTGGGATAAATCAATACTCAGAGCGCGCCATTGACAAAATATACGCCCATGTGCTTGATTGGATCGTGTGTTCATACCATTGATGGAATATGCTCAATACGTTGAGGTAAATTGCCCTCTTGGCGGATTTCTGGATAAACGACCATGCCCGATGATAGCGGCTTCACTTGAGCAGTAACTCAATCAAGCTCACGATATCGAGCAAACACCATTGATGTCAGCAGCTTGTACCCATCTGGGTTCACATTGTACCAGCGATCAGAGGTCCCCAGGCGGTCAGTCAGTCCGTGATTCAAGCCATAGACCCGTTAAATCACTGTGAGCAAGATTTATAAGGTCATCAGATCTCGTTGGCTGGGGTGGTTGATTGAGCATTCGCCTGAGCCGGCAGCGTACCAGATTGCATGGAGTTTCAGAAGAGACATTTGTGCATCTGTGTGATGCGACTCTCGTTTTGTGTATAGCATCCACGCTGCTGACGGCTCTCTCAATAACAGGCAGCGCAGCCACAATCCATGCGGGAAGCGATATACAGAGAAGCATAGATGCAGCATCTCCAGGAGATACCATAATTGTCGGGCCGGGAGTGTACGAGAAGTTCACGGTTAACAAGCGTCTGAACCTCATAGGCGATGGGGCAACTGTAATCGCATCACCATCAGACGCATGCATAAGCGTTGAGGCGGACATGGTGAACATCTCCGGGTTCACAGTCAGAAACGGCCTCTACGGGATAAGGCTGAGCAGGGTCAGTGGATGCCGCATCACCAACAATACGGTGACAGGCTGCAAGCAGCCTGGGATAGTCCTTCTCACATCATCCGGAAACACAATCGCGAACAACAACGCAAGCTACAACGGTGTCGTCGGTGAGGGGTGGTATGGGATATACCTCACAGACTCCTCCAATGATAATATGATAGTGAACAATATCGCCAGCAACAACGGAGCGTATGGTATACATCTCTCCACATCATGCTCGAACAACACGATAAGTGGGAACACGCTCAACGGCAACATGTACGGAGTCTACATGTTCACAGGCTGCTCGAAGAACATCATAGAGAAGAACGTGATCTCCGGAAACAGGGCAAATGGGATAGATCTTCGGTTCAACTGCAATCAAAATGTGATAAGAAACAACACAATCACCGATAACCAGGTTGCGGGGATAGCCCTCCTTGACTCAGGCGAGAACGAGATACTCAGCAACGATATACGCTCAAACATCAGGTTCGGCATACAGATACAGGGAAAGAGCGACAGCAACACTGTGGTGGGGAACAGCATCACTCAAAGCCCCACGGGGATATTCGTTGAGTCGAACAGCAACATATTCCACTCCAACCGCCTCATAGATAATGTGGTCCAGGCTGTGGACAGGGGAGAGAACATATGGAACGCTCCGTACCCGGTGGGGGGGAACGCCTGGAGCGATTACTCAGGCGTGGATGAGCGGAGCGGGCCTGCCCAGGACGTTCCGGGAGCAGATGGATTCGGCGACACCCCCAGAGAGATCAGCAACCGCTCGAGGGACATGTACCCTGTTATGGGATACGAGCTGAGGCCTATAAAGATACTGAATGCGAGCCTCCCGGAGGAGATCGAAGCCGGAGAACAGCTTCTCATAAAGGCATGGATCGAGTCAGTCAACGGTCTTTCCCAGGTATCGGCAAGGATACCGGAGTCCAGGTCCTATGTGCGTCTCTATCAGGCCGGCGATCATTACGAGGGCTCTCTCACCACTGCACTTCTTGATCCTGGTGAGTACTCAGTTGTGATCGCAGCGACAGATAGAAGAGGATATGAACTAGAAGAGTTTATAGGGAAGTTCAGGATCACACCGAGGGCCGGGCGCAGCTTTGAGGCTGCAATGGCCCAGCTGAGAGGAAGATCATGATTCGCAGATTCATAATTGTGTTTGGAATGATGCTTGTCATCTCTGCAATGAGCATGCAGTGGGCGATTGCTGCCTGCCCGTTGTGCAAGCCAGATTATGAGGAGTATCCACACGAGGGGTTCCTGAAGAGCCTGGGGCCTGAGGAGGAGAAGACATCAGCCCCGGTGGTGTCTGCAAAGACCGAGAGGCTCAAGAACCCGCTCTTCAACAAGAGCCTTCAGACGTCTGAGACGAATAGCGATGCTGCATCAAATCAAGCGACTGAAAGCGCGCCTGTTAGATCAAGCAGCATGCTCGTCCCGGTCACAGGCGTCGCCAGATCCGATATCGTGCTGGATGTGAGCAACGGAGCGAGCGAGTACATAGACGGCGCGGTGCACATTAACTACATGGAGTTCTACAATGAGAACAAGGAGCTCAAATCAGTGGAGGAGATCGCTGCTATCCTCGGAAACGCCGGCATCTCCCCCAACGACAGGGTGGTGCTGACAGGCACTGATTACAACTGCCCGACATGTCTGAGTGGGCCGTTTGGGGCCACGTTCGTGTACTGGCTGATGTTATACATGGGCCACGACGAGAGCAAACTGAAGCTCCTGGATGGGGATACAGAGGACTGGAAGGCTGCAGGCCTGCCCGTACAGAGCAGCCCGTATGTGAGACCATCCACAACCTACACCGTTCAGAGCATCAGATCGGAGCTTCTGGCGACGAATGATTACGTGAAGAATGCTGATGTGCAGATAGTGGACTCCAGGACATTCGATGCGTTCGGCCAGGGAGCGATACCCGGAGCTCTGAACATACCCTACGATATGGTCACTGAGAACGGCAGGCTGAAGGATGAGTCGGAGCTGGATAGCGTCTTCGCAGGCCTGACGAAGGAGAAGCCTGTCGTGGTCTACGCGAACACCGAGTTCAAGGCGTCGATGGTGTGGTTTGCGCTGAGGATGATGGGCTACGATGCCAGGATATACACGTGGAATGACTGGCTGAAGAACCTCCCAGCATTCAGGATGCAGCTCAACAGCACCCTGACGAGGGCTGAGCCGAATCCGGCATCTCCCGGTCCTGTGAAGATTTATGCGGTCTTCGAGCTGCCAGAGGAGGGCGCAGAGAATATCAGCGAGACAGCAGATGAGAACCTGACCACTCTCAGCGTGATGGGCTGTGCGACATGCGAGCCCATAACTGTCTGGTCAGGGTCCCTCACCAAGAGCAAGAACCCTGGACTGAGCCTGGGCAAAACAACACAGTACTTCACGTGCACCGCAAGGGTCATGGACGCTCAGGGTGGTGAGGTCGCGTCTGTTCCCATGGAGAGGGTTTCTGATGATATATACGTTGGAACATGGGATGCAACAAACACACCCCCAGGTAGCTACTCTGTCAGCTTTGTTGTGACTGTATACTCGCTCTCAAAGGAGTTCGAGGATGCCCTCACGGTTGTGATCCAGTAGGTGGAGCAGAGGTAGTGGGGTGGGCAATCCGGAGAAGAGGCTCAAAGGCAGAAAGGCGATCTGTATTTTCTCGGCTGCCCTAGCCATTGCTCTCCTTTTTTCTATAGTCTTCGCCGAGGACCCGTTCATCTCAGACAGGGCGACGAGATGGTTCCAGAAGGAGTTCAGGGCACTAATGGAGAGGGATCGCAGCGACACCACACCGCCGGTCATAACCAACCCCAGGATTTTTCCATACCAGCTGAAGCGCGGCGATCCGAGGGCTGAGATAAGCGCTAACATCTACGACAGATCTGGCATATCCTCAGTGTACGCAGAGGTCGGCAGAAAACAGGTGCTTATGTTCGATCTTGATGGGGATGGAAGGTACATCGGCTACTGCGGCTCGAACCTGCCTCCAGGTGACTATGATATAAGTATAATTGCCGTGGACAGGGCGGGCAACGCAGCCGTAACCCCTTGCAGATCGCTTAGGGTTCTCGATCCGCTGGACCTCAACGCGAACAGGATAGAGGATTCACTGGAATCACTCGGCCCTGAGGAGACAAGGGTGATAGTGCTTCATGATGATAACGTGACAGATACTGCGGGCGAAAAGCTGCACAGCTTGGATATCCTCAGGGGAAGCGCCATGCTCGTCCCGGGGAACAGGATCCCGGAGCTGGCCAGGCTGAAGGGCGTGAAGGGGATCTACAGGGATCAGAAGCTCAGGGTCCTGGGTGGATCATGTGGCATGGAGCAGGCGGGATCTGGCTTGCCCGGATCTCCTGAGAACCCCAGGAGAGCAACGACAGGGCTTACAGGCAATGGCGTGACAGTTGCGCTGATAGATACAGGCGTGGATGCGGAGCATGACTCTCTGGATGATCTTGATGATGATCCAGCCACATATGACCCCAAGATCGTCGCATTCGTTGATATGGTCAACAACCTTGAGAGGCCGTATGATGATAATGGTCACGGAACGCACTGCGCGAGCCTGATATCCGGCACAAAGGGCATGGGTGTGGCACCCGGCTCGAGGCTTGTCGTGCTCAAGGTCATGGACAGGGATGGATCATGCTACCTGTCCGATGCTCTCTCCGCGCTCGACTGGTGCGCCAAGAACAGGGATTTGTACGATATCAAGGTTATATCCTTCAGCGTCGGAGGAGATCGTAGCTCCGACAGGCCGACACTCCTCGATGAGGCATGCAACAGGATGGTCGAGGAGGGGATTGTTGTTGTTGTGGCGGCCGGCAACTCCGGGCCATCGCCGTCCTCCATCGTTGTTCCGGGAGAGGCGGAGGAGGTGATAACCGTCGGCGCCATAGACGCAAGAGGGAGAATCTTTGAGAGGTCCTCACGCGGCCCAACCTCCGATGGGAGGATCAAGCCGGACATAGTGACCATCGGGGTAGATGTGCCATCAGCGCTTGCAGGAACGAAGAACGATGAGAGCTGCATGAGCGGGACATCCATGGCAGTTCCACAGGTTGCCGGAGCTGCTGCTCTGATTCTGGAGGGCTTCGGGAACCTGACGCCAGCTGATGTCAAAAGGGTGCTTCTGAGATCTGCGGATGATCTGGGGGATCCAGGTGCGGATAACACATTCGGCTGGGGGGCGATGAACATCACCAGGGCCGTTCTGTACCTGAGAAACGATCCGGAGATGGTGGCCGGGCCTGAGCTGAAGAGCGTCGACCTGAGCTCGAACGAGGCGAATGTGGGGGATCTTGTTGTGATCGAGGCGCTCGTCACAGGCGAGGTTGAGGAGGTGACATCCACGATAACAGGAGCTGAGAAGGAGGCAGAGATACCGATGGTCGACTTCGATCTCAACAGCATATACACAACATTCTGGGAGACAGGCCTCTGGAGGCCGGGAGATTACACAGTAAAAGTCGAGCTTCGCGGGAGGTACGGCGAGAGGGTCAGCAGATCCATACCCTTTCGCCTGAACCCCAGGAAATGATAGCCCCAGATGGCCGATGAGCTCATCTGCATCACTTCTGGTTTTTCGGCCGGCCGCTCTGCTATAACCTACGACCGGAAGCCCCTGGCATTCTCTTCGCTTTCTCCCCCTGTCCCGAATACATCGCTTGCAGCCCTCACCTCCTTTATTTGTGCTATTCTGTATCCTGTCACAACCTGCCGCCTTCCCGCCAGTGCCCTGTCGATCTCCACGTCTCCGGTGTCGACCAGAAGATACCTCAGATCCCTCAGCTTGTGAGGCGTCGCTATCAGTATCAGCCTCTCCGGGCCCACGATCCTCAGAACCCTCGGGCTTATCTGCTGGCTGCCTCTCCCCAGAATGAATCCCTGAGCGCCTATCGGGCTGACGATGATCCTCACATCCCCATCTATCTCATCGAGAAGCCTCAGCAAATCGCTCTCTGATGCGTCCTTTATCACAGTCCTCCCGTTCCGGATAACATCGACGCCCAGGAGGGTCTTCTCGCATCCTATCAGCTCGGCGATCTTCGCGGTCGTGGTTCCAGCTCCGAGGATGTAGTATGAGCCGTCGCTCATGAACTCCCTGGCGAATTGAGCGATCTCGCGCTTGAAGTGCTCCTCATCAGAGCTTGCGTAGATCTGTTTCCTCTGCTGAACCAGCGCCGGTAGGTATGGCGTCCTGGCCGCGCCGTAGATGCGCACCACAAGCTCGCCATTTCTGTAGCGCTCCTCATCCACATCCGCTATCTCGGTCTCTCTGACTCGGAGCTCGCCTCTTAGATACCTATAAGCGAGATCTGCAGCTGCCTCCGGGCTCACAGCAAACACCCCTGAGTGCATCTTAACCCCAGCCGGTATGCCGAGGATCGGCAGATCTCCGGAGGCAGATGCGACGTCCCTCGCGGTGCCATCTCCTCCGCAGAAGAGTATCAGATCCACACCATCAGATGCAAATATGGAGCATGCTCTTTTCGTGTCCTCAGCTGTTGTCATCTCCCCCGGAGTGTGTACAACAGAGTGCTCCACGCCCATCTCCAACAGCAGGCTCTCTCCCATAGAGCCGGCCGCGGTGAGCACATGCACCGGGATCGATCCTCCTGAGAGCTCAAGAAGTCTTCTGACAGCCCTCTCTGCCCTCTCTCTGGATACAGGGGCGGCTCCGAGGCGCTCTGCGAGAGCAGCGACGCCATCGGTGCCCTTGAGCCCGACCGCTCCCCCCATTCCTGCTATCGGATTTATCAGAAACCCGAGCCTAGACCTTAGGCAGCCTGGCAAGCGATTGCCTCACCAGCTCCTCTGGATACTCATAATCCTCGAGGATCCCATCGTTGTACGCATCGTACGCAGATAGATCGAAGTGCCCATGTCCACTCAGGTTTATGAGCAGAGTCTTCGTCTCGCCGGTCTTCCTGCATCGGATCGCCTCGTCGATCGCGGGCTTGATCGCATGCGCAGACTCCGGCGCCGGCACGATGCCCTCCGTGCGCGCGAAGGTCGTCGCGGCCTCGAAGACCTCGCGCTGGTGGAACGCCTGGGCCTCGATGATTCCTGCGTTCACCAGGTTGCAGAGCAGGGGCGCATCACCGTGGTACCTCAGCCCTCCGGCGTGTATCCCGGGCGGGACGAAGTCGTGGCCGAGCGTGTACATCTTGAGCAGAGGCGTCAGGCGCGCAGTATCCCCGTAGTCGTATGTGTATAGACCCTTGGTGAGGCTCGGGCATGCAGTCGGCTCGCATGCCACAAGCCTGAGCTCCTTTCTGTCCTTGAGCTTGTCCGGGATGAAGGGGAAACACACCCCTGGGAAGTTGCTTCCACCGCCGCAGCAGCCGTATATCACATCCGGGTAATCGTCCACGAGCTCGAACTGCTTCTTGACCTCAAGCCCCTCTACTGTCTGGTGGAGAAGCACATGATTCAGAACAGATCCAAGGGCGTAGTTTGTATCATCATGCGTGGCCGCGTCCTCGACGGCCTCTGATATCGCTATTCCCAGGCTGCCAGGCGTGTCCGGAAACTGCTCCAGAATCCTCCTGCCTGCGTTCGTCCTGTTGCTCGGGCTCGGGAAGCACTCCGCGCCCCAGACCCGCATGATGCTCCTCCGGTACGGTTTCTGATCGTAGCTTGAGCGGACCATGTAGATCGTGCATTTCAGGCCGAAGATGCATGTGGCAAGCGCAAGCGCCGAGCCCCACTGTCCTGCACCGGTCTCTGTTGCAATCCTCTCTATGCCCTCCTTCATGTTGTAGTAAGCCTGAGGAACAGCAGTGTTCGGCTTGTGGCTTCCTGCCGGGCTCACACCCTCGTACTTGTAGTAGATCCTGGCAGGAGTCCTGAGGGCCTTCTCGAGCCTGACAGCCCTGTACAGAGGTGTTGGACGCCAGAGCCTGTAGACGTCCCTCACCTCCTCAGGTATGTCTATCCAGCGTTCGGTGCTCATCTCCTGCTTTATAAGGGACTTCGGGAATATCGGCTCGAGGTCCTCCGGCTTCAGAGGCTCATGCGTCGCCGGGTTCAGCGGCGGGTCGAGCGGCCGGGGCAGATCAGCTGCCACATTGTACCATCTCTTCGGGATATCCTCCTCATCTAGCAGTATCTTGGATCTCAATCGGTAGTCCTCCAGATGGATTAGAGAAACAATATGTTCATCATAGAACCTAAAATCACATTATATAACCTTTTTGAGGATGGTTGCAACTGAGGGTCATTCCTGGTCCATTCTTCTCGGGCACTTCACCCCCCGGTTGTGTACCTGAATCATTGAGATCAGCAGCATGCGGGTTGAGTCTGTGAACAAGTCGGACGAGCGCTCTCCGGTTGTGTACCTGAATCATTTAGATCAGCAGCATGTGGCCTCGCAGATCCGGGATCTTTTATGCCAGCGAATGCGGATTTCTTGTTTACATCAGTGAATCGAGTCCACGATCTTTTACCTGTGGGTCACATATTTGCGTCATTAAGCGGATAGCAGGAGGCGAGAGCTTCGGGTGAGTGTCCCGCTGAGTCGAATGCCATCAATGAGGTAAGTCCACAACCCCCTGAGGGAAAGGGTTTTAACACCAAAGCGACATCAAAGCACAAAAACATACACTAAAGTACTGGATTTGTGGAGGAGGTCGTGATGCAAACAGTGTTGCAAACATATGTTGAATGCAGGATCCATCGGGGTGATCATGTATGAGCGTTCCTGTTCCTTATCTGGCGCTCCTGATCTCGATCGTGCTCATGCTCTCTGTGACCATCATTCTGCTCATGAGGAGATACAATGATTAACCAGATCCTGCTCCTGGCCTACGTGACCGTCATACTCCTTCTCTCCTGGAGGCTCCGGCAGGAGACGTTCTCCGGCTTTGTTCTCTCCGACAGAAACATCGCCACGCCTGCCATCATTGGAGTGGCATACACAGCAGCGTACTTCAGCGCGGCATCCTTCCTCGGTGGAGGGGGATATGGCCTCATCGCAGGGATGCCATGGGTGGTGTTCTGTGCATTCTTCCATGTCGCATTCGCATGCCTCGCATGGCTGATGGCGGGAAGGATATGGGAGGCAGCGAAGGAGCACGACGCGAAGACAGTCCCACAGCTTCTTGAGCGGCGGTACAGATCACCTGTGGGGAAGTTCTTACTGGCCGCCATAATGCTAGTGCTGTATACAGTCTACCTGGTGCCCATCTTCAAGGGGTGCGCCACGCTCCTGCAGGGGCTGATAGGTGTCACATACCTTCAGGGGCTGATATTAACAGTCCTCATAGTGGCCATGTATTATGCTATCGGCGGTCTCCCCGCCATAATATGGATTGGTTTCCTCCAGGGAGTGCTCATGCTCGGCGGTGCGGTGCTGCTTTACGGGAGCGTGCTATCAATCTCTGGCACCCTGGAGATCTGGTCCAGAATTCCAGCATACGTGACCTCGATGCACGGCATCGATCTGCCATGGCAGAGGACACTCGGTATGGCATTCTCCATAAGCCTCGGGCTTCTCGCGCTTCCCGATCTCCTGATAATGGTATTCTCCGCCAGGGACAGAAGGGTGGTGCGCTTCGCAGGCATCTATGGGCCTGTATCCATAGCGGTTTACTCCATCTGCATATTCTCGCTTGGCGTTCTCGCATATGGTGTCCTCAGCGGAGAACAGCTTGATACATTCATAAAAAATACGGACAGTCTGGTACCGTTCCTGGCAAGGACGTACCTGCCACCAGGGTTTGATGCGCTTGTTCTCCTTGCTGCGATATCTGCGGCGATGTCGACGATCAGCGCCATAGTTCTTGTCACCACAACCTCGCTTACATCAGACATACTGCACTACCTGCGGCCGGGCATCTCCGACGGCACAGTCCTCCGTCTTACGCGGCTTGTTGGTGTGGTCATAATCATCACAGCAGCGGTCTCGGCGATAAGCATCCCATCACAGATCGTGCCACTCGTCTCGATAAGCATGGGGGTGATCGCATGCTGCGTATTTGTGCCGCTTGTGTTCGGGCTCTACTGGCACAGAGGTAATTCAGCCGGCTTCGTGGCAAGCCTTCTCGCATCGTTCATCTCCATTATCATCTGGAATTTTTATGGAAACACACTCATCCATCCTGTGTTCGTGGGGCTGATCTGCGGAGGCGCAGCATACATCACAGCCAGCTTTTTCACTGCAGGCTGGGGCAGGCCAGATGTTGAAACGCTGAAGGGTTGAGGGCATGCTGAAGTATTCAATTTAATTTACTCTTTTCATCTTTTCTCAGAGCTTTGATCGCGCCCTTTTGAGTGAGAGAATGTGCGCCATTCTCAGGGGCTCCGGCACTCGATGGGATCTTGCACAGTTCAGCACAATCTCGATCGCAGAACTCAGGTCTGACATGTGCCCCGGGGATACGAACACCGGTTTGACATTTGTTCTGGTCCGGAGAGCAGCACCCACAATATCCCCACGATCAACAAGCAGGGAGAAAGACCCCCTCTCCTTTCCGGGCCCGGAAAACTCCCCGCAGAGCTTCGACTTTGCACATCCCACAGATGGGCGATCGAGGAGCAATCCGAGGTGGCTTGCCTCTCCAAATCTGCGCGGATGCGCGATCCCCTGCCCATCGAAGAGCAGGACGTCAGCATTATCGATCCCCTCAAGAGCCCTGAGTATGACGGGCCCCTCACGAAATGTCAGCAGCCCCGGGATGTAGGGGTAATCCACATCCATAGCCGCAAAGGACACGTCGAGGAGACGCATATCATGGTAATCAAGCAGAACAGCAGCCGCATGTGCCCTGGATCCGGAGAAAGATACATCTGCTCCAGCCACCGTCTCCAAGCGCTCCACCCTCTGAATTCTCACACTGCCGGCGAGCATCTTCTGTATTTCAACAGCCTCATCCGGTCTCACATCCCAGGAATGCAATACTCTGTGTCTCATTTCCATCAAGCCGAATACCAAAGCTTTTACCCCTCATATGGCATCTCCACATATCATGACGTCCAGCTCAGCTGGCATCTCTTTTGTTGTACGAAAATTGCATCTGGCGCAGACCATTCTCATCCACACGGGTCGGCCTTGCCTCATGAGCTTTTTGTCGAAAACATGCCCAAAAATTTCATCAAGATGGATGATCCCCCGTCATAAGCTTTTTCCTCATCCCGCTGTGTTGAATGATGTTTGAGGATCCGATAGCACAGGGCCAATTCATACAAATTGAATTATAGTAAAAATTGGTGGCGTTCGACCTTATAAGCCTTGATTATTCAACACAGCACCTCATCCCCTGATCCGCGTTTATGACTGCAGCCTGGTCTTCGGCGACCACAACAGTGATCTGCACGTAATGCAGAGCAATCCGCATGATAGCTCCTGAGTTCCCCGAGGATCTGGTATGGCTCAACACCGACCACAGTTACAGACTGAGAGACCTGCGCGGCAGATTCGTTCTGCTCGACTTCTGGACATACTGCTGCATAAACTGCATGCATGTCATTCCGGAGCTGAAAATGCTTGAGGAGAGGTACCCTGAGCTGGTGGTGATAGGAGTTCACAGCGCCAAGTTCGAGAACGAAATGAGGGTGGAGAACATCGAGAAGGCCGTGATGCGGTATGGCATAGAGCACCCGGTTCTCGTGGACAGCGGTCAAACCATGTGGCGCACATACGGCATAAGGGCCTGGCCGTCGTTTGTACTGATAGCGCCGGACGGGGAGATCCTCGGCAGGACCTCCGGAGAGGGGATATTCTCGATCCTCATGCCGATAATGGAGCAGCTCATTCCGGAGTATGAAAAGCGTGGAAGCCTCCATCGCGGTGTTGCTGTGCCGAGGAAGGCGCAGAAGAATGCATCCGGGCCGCTCTCATTTCCCGGAAAGGTTGCCTCGGATGGCGATGACCTCTTCATCGCGGACTCCAACAACAACAGAATACTGATTGTATCTTCCGATGGGAGCTTGGTGGACGTCATAGGCTGTGGTGAGGAGGGATACAGCGATGGCGAATTTGGCGAGGCCCGGCTATTCAGACCCCAGGGGATCGCGGTTGTCGGGGATGTTGCTTACATAGCTGACACCGGAAACCACATGATCAGGGCGGCGGATCTGAGAAGAAGAACTCTTATGACGGTGGCAGGCACTGGAAGGTCGGGATATCCCGGCTCCGGGGGCAGAGGTGATGAGGTATCCCTGAGCTCGCCGTGGGATCTCGTTTTCGTCGGGGATCATCTCTACATCGCGATGGCCGGATTCCATCAGATATGGAGGATGGATCTCGATGGAATGGTGGAGCCATTTGCAGGATCCGGAGCCGAGGGGATCGTGGATGGACCGCTGGAGATGTCCCGGCTGGCGCAGCCGTCCGGGCTGACGACAGATGGGAAGAGGATATACTTCGTCGACAGCGAGTCGTCATCCCTCAGGGTGATCGATGAAGATGTGAGGACGCTCATCGGCAGAGACCTCTTTTACTTTGGGGACATCGATGGAGATTTCGAGAGAGCCAGGCTTCAGCATCCTCTTGGGCTTTTTTACAGGAATGGATCGATTTACGTTGCGGATACATACAACCACAGGATCAAGAAAGCAGATCTCTCTGAGAGATCCATCCACACCATCGCCGGCGTGGGGAGCCCCGGGTTCGCAGACGGTGCCGCGGATATGGCCGCGTTTTACGAGCCGTCCGGGGTCACCTTTCTGGGGGATTCATGCTTCGTAGCAGATACCAATAATCACGCCGTGAGGGTCTACGATCCGAGATCGCGGGAGGTCTCCACGATGAGAATCGATGCGAAGAAATAATGTGGATCGTCCTGAGCACATGATGATCCTCAGACCATTTGATCCATGGCGCAGCAGCCTCTGCACATGCCCGGAGAAGCTCAGCCTCAACCCGTACACAGGATGTGTGCATGGCTGTCTTTACTGCTACGCATCCTCCTACATAAGGCGCTTCAGCGATTGCAGGCCGAAGGGCGGAATCGATCGTCTCAGCCAGGAGATCGCGAGGCTGCGCGGGGAAGAGCTCATATCGCTCTCCAGCAGTTCTGATCCATACCCGCCGATGGAGCGCGAGCTCGGAATAACGAGATCGTGCATATCCCTGATAAGGAGAAGGGGCCTGAAGCTGCAGATTGTCACAAAATCAGATCTTGTGCTCAGGGATGTGGACCTCCTCTCGGACATGAGGGCTGCAGTCTCAATGACGATCACCTCGCTGCGTCTGGATTCCAGGCTTGAGCCCGGAGCCCCATCAGCCAGTCTCAGGCTCAGAGCCATCAGGAGGCTCACGGATAGCGGCGTTCCGGTGGCTGCGAGGATCGATCCGATAATACCGGGTATAAACGACTCCGAGATCGATGCGCTCGTGGAGCGTGTCGCAGATGCGGGCGCATCCTATGTCATATCCTCCACCTACAAGGCCAGGCAGGACAGCTGGCGCCGCATGTCTCTTGAGTTCCCTGATGTCATGCAGAGCCTGAGGCCGATGTACTTCGAGCAGGGAGAGCGTATTGGTGGCTACCGGTACCTGCCATCTGAGATCAGACATGCCATACTCTCACGCGTGAGGGAGGCGTGCCACGAACACGGAATCGGCTTCGGCTCATGCAGAGAGGGATTCGGAAGCGACGCTTCATGTGATGGTTCTCATCTCACAGAGGCCCGGAGGCATCGTATTTTGCGATGAAAGTCTATATATACGAAGAATAACGACTGTAGAGCCGAGTTCTTCTCGAAAGGGAGAATGTTTGGTAATGGTCACGCAAAAGCGGATGGTCGATACACAGATAGGAGGAGGATAAATTGAAGAAGAGCATTTTGGTGATCTCTGTGATCCTGGCGATGGCGGCATTTGCCATGACCTCTGCCATGGGATACACAATAAAGGATGATAAAAGCCCGTACCCGTTCTCTAACAAGGCGGAGTCTAGGCCACAGTTCTCCATATCCACAGGAACCCCCGCTCACAATCTCACGAATGAGCAGGTTGTTGTGAAGAAGGAGGCGCGCTTCTCGTTCAGCTCTAAGAAGCCAGCGAAGTTCTCGATTGAGACAGGAAAGCCATATCAGTACACGTTCAAGCTTGGCGAGGTTCCTCCAGTGGTCGCAGAGGCTGAGGAGGTGGCACCTACAGCAGAGCCAGTCGTTGAGCCCGCTGTGAATGAGACTCCAGAGGTTGTGGAGGTACCTGTAACTTACACGATCTCAGGCGTGGTCTATGAGGATGCGAATGAAAACGCTGCCAGGGACGCGAATGAGACAGGACTCGCAGGATGGACGCTTGATCTGAGCGGCATGACAGCAACGACCGCAGAGGATGGAACATACGTCTTTGTAAACCTCACTGCAGGCGAGTATGTGCTGAGCCTGGTCGTCCCGCCTGAGTACAAGCCGGTTGCGCCGGTGAATGTCACACTGGATTCCAACAAGACCATCGACTTCCCAGTCGTCAGGGTGTTTGTGGTTCTTCCGCCGGCCAATGAGACCGCCGTCGCCACGAACGTGACTGAGAATGTGACCGAGATGGTACCGCTCAACACATCAATCCCGGCGTGAAGTCCCCCGGGAGGTATCTCTTTTTCTTTGACCCGTTTCCGTGGGTTATCTGAGCTTTATGATACCGGTCCCTGGAGGCGGTATGGTCTTTTCGCCGGAGCGCATTGGATGATGTGGCAATACAGTCAGAGTGGATGGGTACCATCAGATATTTTGAGGGTGAAGCTCTCTGCGCCCTGACCGAAAACTACTAAAGCGCAGAGGTAATCGAGCGGATAGCGCCTCGGTAGCAAAGCTCGGTCATTGCGCGTCCTTGGTAAGGACGAGGCCGCGGGTTCGAATCCCGCCCGAGGCTCTGGCAGTGCTCATCTCTTGAGGACATATTTGACCTCGGATGTATCAACCTCCCATGGCCGGAGGCTCTCGTCCTTCTGGAACCCGAGGCTCAGCCACATGTAGCCTGGAAACACAAAATCCCCATGATGCCTCTCGTCGAACGCCTGGAAGAGAGAGAATATCGTGTTCCAGCCGACCTCGCCTATATGCGGCCTCCCCTCGACGACGTACTCTATTCGCTCCCACACAGGGAGCACCATTCTGTAAAGCCCCTCAAGAACATCGTCCTGGTGAGAGCATCTCTCGAACAGGGCCTTTACCTCATTAACATCCAGCTCCATCCTCATCAGGAGAACCTGCATCAGTATTGGTGATAATCTTTTCTCCAGTCCCTGCGGGACATCTGATCTCAAACTCTCCGGTGGTCTTGTCTGAGAATGGGACATGCGCCAGTCAAAATGCGAAGACGCTCTCAGCGCTCATGATGTCATCCACCATCAAGCTGTAATCATCAATCTCCTTTATGCCCGCGGCTGAGACACCCCTCTCCCTCAGATCCCGGGTGAATGCAAAAACATCTCCCGCGATGTCATCAAGGCGCCCTGTGAGTATGTTGTAAACGCCATCTCCAAGGAGGTAGAGCCTGAAGTTCCGGCTGAGCATCCTGAGGCACAGCTCTGCCCTGGGGTTCCCTGGCGGCTTTGTCAGTATGAAGACGGAGCTCATATCACCACCATGGCTCTGAAGCCCCTGATGCGCTCCACAAACTCGAGATCATCCAGCATCTCGACCCGATCTGAGAGATCGCATGATAGAAGACCGCGCTCAGCCATCGATGGCTCATGCGCGAAGATATCGATCTCCGGATACGCATACATCAGCCCTGCCAGGTGCCCACGCTGATCTGCGAGCGCCAGATAGACTCCGTCTGCGTAAAGCGCAACTGCAGAGCCTATCGGGAGGCAGACAGCAGCCGCGTTCAGCGCTCCAAACGCTCTCTCGTAGCCGTACGGGGATGAATCCACAAGAAAAACCACCGGTCCCATGTCCTCACCCTGTGAGCGATATCACCTTGTCGCTCTCCCTGATCATGCGCTCCAGATCGTAGAGGCTCGTTATGAGTACCCCCTCAATGTACTCCGGGCACACTCCGTTATCCGAAGTATATCCGCGCGAGGATGCGCATCTCGGACACGCCCGTATCGTGGCGCCCATCGATGCGAGCTCCTGAAAGAGGCTCCCGATGTTCATGAACTGTACCGGGCTCTGCCCCCTCTTCGGTATGTGGACGGCATCGAGATAGAGAAATATATTAACCCTATACCTCTCAAGAGCAGCTCTGGCTATCCTGTGTGCGATCTCAGCGTTCTGATTGATGTAGGGCCCGTCTGTGAGCACTATCGTCAGGGTCTTCATACGAAACGCCAAGGAAGATCCGTTTCCTTTGGAGACAGGAAGCTTAGAGATACGCAAGAAGCGATCTCAGGTGCTCAAGTCTCGTTGCGTACTTCTCATCCTGGAGCGGCTTGCAGCTCTCCAGACCGACCTCCCCGCTGACCAGCCTGATGGCAAAGGAGTAGCAGCTCTGCTCGCCGCACTCCCTGCAGTTCGTTCCTGGAAGATACCTGTAGACCTCCATCGGATCCACCCGGACCTTCTCCTTGGGTGCGGGGGTGACTCCCTTCTCTATGGCATCATTTATTGTCTTCCTCAACTCCTCAAGAAGCTCCTTCGCATGCGCCTCGTCTCTGATCATAGTCATCGTCACGTTTCCTGTGCTGTATAGCGTTATGAGCACGGTGCCCTTCTGTATGATCAGCGCTCCAATCCTGTCAGAGTATCTGCCTCTGGGAAAGAGCGGCTCCAGCGCCTTCAGCGCGCCTCCCAGCGGCGGATCCATGCGCGCGATTATCCTGAACTTCGTCGTATCCGCGATGCATGGAAGGAGTTGCTTGACCTCAACCACCTCAACTGGCCTTGCGTCCTTGATCTCTATCCTCTCGGTCTTCTCTCCCTTAGACTCCAGGAAGTTTTTTCCGAAATCTGTGAGGCTCGCCACGTCATTCTCAATCTTTATGAGGCCTGCCTGCTGGAGTATCTGAAGGTGGTAGTCCAGCATGCTCTGCCCCACCGCCTTTCCTATGTCCTCCTTCGAGAGGCTCCTTTCAAGGAGCAGGTTCATTATCTTCCGCCTGGTTGTGTTCGCCATGGCGTTGCTCACGAGCTTTACCTCAGCATGTCCTGCCATAATCTCACCTAAGTCTCACAAAACACCCTTTCCGGGGCTCCCGGATAGTAACGATCCCTGAGACGGAGCGCGACATTGACCAGGGATATGAGAACAGGCACCTCGATGAGTGGGCCTATCACAGCTGCAAATGCCTCCTGAGAGGCTATACCGAAGACAGCGACTGCGACCGCTATGGCGAGCTCGAAGTTGTTGCTGGCAGCTGTGAATGAGACAGCGGCTGTGTTCTCATAGCTCACTCCCAGCTTGAAGGCCATGTAAAAGCTCACGAAGAACATCAGGAGGAAGTATATGGTCAGAGGCACAGCAACCCGGATCACATCCATCGGCAGCTGTACTATGTAGTCGCCCTTGAGCGAGAACATCACTATGATTGTGAAGAGAAGTGCGATCAGCGTTATCGGGCTTATTGTGGGTATGAATCGACCATCGTACCACTCTCTCCCTCTCGCCCGGATCAGCGTGAACCTGGTGATTATGCCGGCCAGAAACGGTATTCCGAGGTAGATGAAGACGCTCTCTGCGATCTGCGTTATTGTGACATCAACCACGGTCCCCTCAGCCACTCCAAGGTATGCTGGAAGCACTGTGATGAATATGTAAGCGTATACCGAGTAGAAGAGCACCTGGAAGACAGAGTTCAGTCCGACAAGAGCCGCGCAGTACTCTGTGCATCCGCAGGCAAGCTCATTCCAGACGATGACCATCGCGATGCATCGGGCCAGACCTATCAGGATCACGCCGTACATGAGATGTGGATAATCCCTGAGGAATATCACAGCCAGCGCAAACATCAGCACCGGTCCGATCAACCAGTTCTGTATCAGCGATAGGGCCATGACCTTTCTGTCCTTGAAGACCTCCCCCAGCTCCTCATACCTCACCTTCGCAAGGGGCGGATACATCATGAGTATGAGGCCTATAGCTATCGGTATCGACGTCGTTCCGATCGATAGGCTGAGAATGGCATCAGTGATCTGCGGCGCAAAGTTCCCTATCGCGATGCCCACGACCATCGCGAGGAATATCCAGAGTGTGAGGAACCTTGACAGCAGTGGCAGCTTTTCACCCATTACATCACCTTCCCAGTTTTCTGTACCTGCTCCCTGATCCTGTGACATTGGATTTCGCCACGGGGCTGTGACCGAGCGCGCCAGGCGCGGTTTGAGTCACTGCTGTGCTGTGCGACACCCAGTCGCTCCAGGAGTAGATCATGGCGTTGTAGCCCATGAGCTGGAGAGCGAACCACACAATAGATGCCTGATCCGGGTCCTCTGAGTAGACAACAACAGGCCGGTCTCTCTGAAGAGGCGCGAACAATCCCATGAGCGTCTCGTTATCCGCGATTCTGTCTCCGTCTCTGACCCTCTCGGAATCGATGTGGATCGCCCCGGGTATTCTTGAGATGCCGAAGTCTCTGAAGGGCCGCGCATCGACGATCTGCGCCTCCCCGGTCATGACATAATCATATGATGCCACGAGGTCCTGTTTGTGTGGGATGTAAACGCTCTCCTTCCTAACAGATGGGGCGCTCTGCACAGGAAGGCCCATCGATCTCCATCTCTCAGCACTTCCATCCAGAAGGCTCACATCCCTGTGACCCACATGCTTCAGGGCAAAGAATCCCAGAGCCGCATCCCCGAGATCATCACCGTATACGACAATTCTGTCTGAATTGGCAACGCCAATGCTTCCAAGAGCGCTCGCGATCTCATCAGGGCTCTTAAAAGTGCCGTTCTGATTCACCAGCGACCCCCGGCTCAGCCTCAGAGCGCCATTCACGTAAACGCCATCACCCGGGTTTTCTTTCTCTGAGATCGCCAGGATCGTATCCGAGCTGGAGACTGATGGCATGGGCCTGAGAATATCGCCATTCGAGAAATCATCTGATCTGTAATCGTCCTGCGTCACAGCGCTCCTGCCTTCACCGGTGGGGCTGGCGCCCTGGAGGGGGTTGTAGTTCAGGAATGCGTATGGATCCCATGTGCCACCGGCAGAGCATGCGCAGCCAGCAAGCGCTGACGGCAGCAACAGCAATGCAGATGTCATCAAAACCGTTACCATCTTTATCGTCATCGTGATCATCTGGTCTATTTCTGTAACCTGGAGAGCAGGCGCGCCTGGTTCATGATCTCAATCACTGCACCATCCGCGAGGCGGTAGTTCGACCATTTTCCAACCTTACGCTCTTTTATGAGCCCCGCATCCTTCAGGATGGAGAGATGATGGGATGTCGTCGATTGCGGCCTATCCAGCGCGGTCATGATCTCGCAGACGCAGAACTCTCCATTCTGAAGGAGCTTGAGTATTGCAAGCCTGCACGGATCTGAGAGGGCCTTGAAGATATTCACCTCATCCTGCACATCACTCTCTATGACGTCTGCCAGAGAGCGAAGCCTCTGGATCTTGAGCCTCGCCCGCTCCTCATCACCGATCAGCCTTGCGAGCTTCTCCACAGATCTATCAGTAATTTCAGGCATTCTGCTTACGTATCAAGATTTCTCGATATATAAGAATTTCCACAAAGCCCGAAAAATATCAGCATCAACGCTGCAAACCCATATTAAAGATCACAATCAGTACAAATGTTGTTTGGCACTCAGGGATGAGGGCGCCGCTTTCATCCCTGTGTGGAGGGAGCTTTCCGCCCTCACCATTCCTGAGAGTTCATGCTGTGGTGGTCAGCTGCGCTGACGTCCCATCCCTGGCAACATACAGCAGCGCACCAACGCCCATGGACACCGAGATCAGCATGAAGATCCAGCCGATGTAGGGCAGCAGGAACAGCATGTTGAGTATCACGTACCCAACTGTGAATGAAACAGAGCTGCCAGTTCCGGTCCTGAGGAGAGCCGTTACCCTTCTTCCCAGCGTGAATGATACGAGAAGACATGAGAGCATGATGCCCGCTGAGAGGAGCAGCAGGAGCATTACCGATATCGGTATGCCCACAATCGTTATGGCCAGTATCACCGCAAGGATGAGGGCCACGATTATCGTCAGGAATCCCACAAGGGTCTCGATCGCCGGATCCCGGAGCATCCTGGCCTCTGATGCCCTGAAGAGCCATGGGAACAACCTGAGGCCGATCAGGCCGAGCAGAAGATAGCCGATGATGCTGAGCAGATGGAACAGGCTGATGAACGCTGTATCCTCACGCCTGCTCTCGATCTTCTGGAACTCCACACGTCCGGCGGTTCCGTTGTTCTCAAACTGCTCTGCCGCAACTGTGAGCGTGCCGTTGATGCTCCCCCTGTTGCTGAATCGCTTCGCCCCGATGAGAGCATCTCTACCAACGGTTGTGTTGGAAAGCATGCTGATATCCTCGCCCATCAGAAGAGCATTTCTCTTTATCCTTGAGGAGATGTTGATCCTGCTTCCAGCAGCAACCAGCTTTCCGCCAATGTCAGATCGAAGAACCACCTGACCTCCGGCCAGAATGAGATCTCCGGCTACCGGCGCGTTCACGGTGACAACGCCTCCGGCCACGATGGCGCTCTCAACAGGTGCATTTATGTTCACCACACTGCCCGCCGCGAAGATATCGTCATCCACGGGAGAATCTATTGTTATGGATTCATCGGAGTACATCCGGAGCGATGTTGCTCCCTGAACGAGCAACGACATCAGGAAAAACATGCATATCAATAAACGCTTCTGCATCAGGACCCTCACTCAAAAGTCAATCTCTATAGGATAAATAACTATCTGATGATCTTTCGGATCCGCCTGTCGTGTCAGATCGATCTGTGCCATCTGCAGGCTCTGTGAGGTATTGTGCAGGATGACATCTTCATTGAGGAGTATTCGAGCCCACGACCCGAAGCCGGGGCTCTTCGTAAAAACTCGCCTTTGCGAACTTCCCTGCGGCGCAACGCGGAAGGCGGACTGCCCTGAGAAGACCCATGTCAGACCGAATCGCTCAGGCGCACAAAAGATATGCAATCACTGATGAGAAGCCAGCATCATCCACCAGATGCGTTAGATGAAGAGGATCGGTGCGTCCTGCCTATGCACATCAGTGCTTCGGCAGGAGAACAGCATTCACCACGCCGTCCTGCCCCGGCCTGCTCACGACCCTGGCCTCGCCGATCTCGGTCCTGATCACAGCGCCCCGTGTGATTATGTTTCTCCTCACGTAATGCCGGTTCGCTGGGTTGTCCACCACGGTCTCGATCCTCACAAGCTTTGTGGCACCTGTGACCGGATCCGAGACGTTGGCCATATCTGCCTTCAGAAGGCGCAGCTTCTGGTTGCCACCACGTGTGCGGATCTTCTTGATCCGGATTGTGCCGATGAGCGTCTCTGCTGGCTCTCTGCCCAGCTCATACTTCCTCTTCCCTCTGGCCGGAACCAGCCTCCCACCAGTGGGCTTTCTAGCCGACTTTCCCTGCCACTTCATGATCGATAACCTCCGTTCCCCTTTTTCAGATCCTTATATAGACTTTACGGCTATCACGCTGGACGTGTTTAGTCCCGAAACCTTTGACCTTATATAGTCGGCGTTTTGAGGGGTGTTTCAACGTGGTTCACGCCCCATTCGATCGAGGAATACTCTGAGGATGCAGGCGGGTGTCAGTCTGGCCCAGAATGCATCCCATGGTGTTTGTGGATGGTGTTTTGAGTCGAGTGCCTCATGGTACCGGACTGTGTTGTCCCAGTTCACGAAATTGTCAAAATTTTCGAACCTATTTCGATTCTTTTCGTATGTGTCGTTCCATTTCTCAAATTTGCCATCTGTCTTAGGATGTTTTATCCTACCTTTTATATGCTTGATGCCGTTTTCGTGTTTGCTCGATATCGTGAGCTTGCTTGAGTTACTGCTCAAGTGAAGCCGCTATCCTCGGGCATGGTTGTTTATCCAGAAATCCGCCAAGAGGGCAATTTACCTCAACGTATTGAGCATGTTCTCCTCCTTCAAGCAAAGAGCAAAAATATTCTTCTGCTCCATAACCGTGAACTTCAAACGCAAGGATACGAAACCTGGAAGCCTGCGATGGACAAGAGCTATAGAATGCTGGAACAACTTCTGTAAAATGTTTATGTTCTACTGCAACGTCGCGAGGGGGTTAATGTTATTCGTACAGGTCCTGAGCTCGTACCGCAATGTTTATATACGAGTAAGCCCTACGTATGAGGGCCAAGATGTGGCGATAGGATCGCGGAGAGAGGCGCGGTGCAGACGGGCTGAGGGGCCTGGGATGATGGCACT